>CABXRR010000010.1 GCA_902514695.1 uncultured Pelagibacteraceae bacterium | reverse complement strand
TTATTATAATTAAGAATTAAACATTTAAAAAAAACTTATAATCGTAATGCAATTTAATCAAATATTTAGCAAAATTGGCTTAATTTTTCTCATTTTTCTAATGATCAGCCAATGTGGGATTTATAAGAAAACCGATGCCAGAAAAGTTCCTACTAATGCCAAGGAAAGGGTTAAAAAAAATATTGCTGAGGGGAAAAAAATTAAGTTTGGTCAGCTTGGAAAGGGTAGATCAGGGACCTTTGAATTTGCAACTTCTAATGAAATGTGGAGAGCTACAGTTGATATACTTGATTTTATGCCTCTTGCTAATGTCGACTATGGTGGAGGTGTAATTATAACTGATTGGTATAATGAAGGTAACCAAAATGACTCTATAAAAATAATGGTTCAGTTTCTCTCTAATGAAATAAGAGCAGATGGTATAAAAGTAATTGTTTATGACAGAAAATGTAATTCAACTAATTCTTTAAATTGTTCAACATCAGTTGATGATAAAAACTCTATTGGACAAGAATTGAAATTAGCTATTTTAAAAAAAGCAGCAGAAATGAAAACGCAAGCAATTAAAAAAGAGACTGATGAATATAATAAAAAAACAAAGGGTATAATTACTGGAGCAGAAGCGGGTGAAGGTGAAGGCGCTAAAGATAATTAAGATTAGATTTTAAAAAATTTTTCTAATAAATTCTAATATTATGGATAGGTATAATTTCAATCTCATAGAAGAAAAATGGCAAAAATCTTGGGAAATAAATCATTCATATAAAACACAAATAGATAAAAATAAAAAAAAATTTTATGTTTTAGAAATGTTTCCATACCCATCAGGTAAAATACACATGGGTCATGTTAGGAATTATACAATAGGAGATGTTCTTGCTCGATATAAATTAATGCAAGGATTCAACGTTTTACATCCAATGGGATGGGATTCTTTTGGGATGCCAGCGGAAAATGCTGCTAAGCAAAATAATTTAGATCCAAAAATTTGGACTGAAAAAAACATAGAAATAATGAAAAAACAATTGAAAAGACTTGGTCTTTCAATTGATTGGGATAGAGAGATTTCAACTTGTTCCCCTGATTATTATAAACATCAACAAAAATTTTTCCTAGAATTATATGATAAGGGATTAGTTTATAGAAAAGAAAATTATGTTAATTGGGACCCTGTGGATCAAACAGTCCTTGCAAATGAACAGGTTATTGATGGTAAAGGTTGGCGATCAGGAGCATTAGTTGAGAGAAAAAAATTAAATCAATGGTTTTTTAATATATCACAATTTTCAGATGAGCTTCTTGATGGTTTAGACAATCTTGATAAATGGCCTAGAAAAGTAAAAATAATGCAACAAAATTGGATTGGAAAATCTTTTGGATGCGAAATTAATTTTAAATTAGAAAATTGTGAAAAATTTAAAGAAATAAAAATATTTACTACAAGACCTGACACATTATTTGGATGTTCATTTTTAGCACTATCTGTTGATCATCCAGTAGCAGAGCTTTTCAAAGATGATCCTAGTTTTCAAAAGTTTAAAGATAATTGCACTAAAACTGGAACAACAGAGGAAGCTTTGGCACAAGCTGAAAAACTTGGTTTTAAAACAAGTTTAGTTGCTAAAAATCCTTTTGATGAAACTATTAAAGTTCCTGTTTTTTTTGCTAATTTCGTTTTAATGGATTATGGATTTGGTGCTATTTTTGGAAGTGCTGGGCACGATCAAAGAGATTTAGATTTTGCAAGAAAATACAAATTAGATGTTTTGCCTGTTGTAAAACCTTTTGGTCATAAAGGAGATCTAGTTATTGAAAACGAAGCCTATACCGGACCAGGTGTTATTTATAATTCAAAATTTCTTGATGGTTTAAAAGCTCCTGAAGAATCTGTTTTAGAAGCTATTAAAATTATCGAAAATAAAAAATTAGGAAAAAAGAAAATTAATTTTAGACTGAAAGATTGGGGAATTTCAAGACAAAGATATTGGGGTTGTCCTATACCAATAGCTTACGATGATCAAAATAATATTGTAAAAGTTCCTGAAAAAATGCTTCCAGTTACTTTACCAGAAAAAATAAATTTAAATACCAAAGGCAATCCTCTTGATCACCAAAAAGAATGGGTTGAAATCAAAATAAATGAAAAAAAATGTAAACTAGAAACTGATACTTTGGATACTTTTGTAGACTCCTCTTGGTATTTTTTAAGATTTTGTTCACCTCAAAATAAAAATTATGGTTATGATATTGATGACATAAAATATTGGATGCCTGTCGATCAATATATTGGTGGTGTTGAGCATGCAATATTACACTTATTATACTCACGATTTTTTATGCAGGCTCTTAATTACAAAGATGATGTTTTTAATTTAACTGAGCCTTTCGATGGTCTTTTTACTCAAGGAATGGTTTGTCATGAAACTTATAAAGATGAGAACAATAATTGGCTTAGTCCAGATGAAATATTTTCAAAAGATGGAAAAGAATTTTTTTCAATTGAAAATAATAAAAAAGTTCAAGTTGGTCCATCTGAGTCTATGTCAAAATCAAAAAAAAATACAATTGATCCAGAAAAGATAATTAATAACTACGGTGCTGATGCTGTTAGATTATTTATTATGTCTGATAGTCCACCTGAAAAAGACGTACAGTGGTCAACAGAAGGGATGGAAGGGTCATACAAGTTTATACAGAAACTTTGGTTACTTCATAAAAAATTTATGGAAAAAATCGATAATAATGAAATAGGAAATTTTGATGAAGAGATAACTAAATATACAAATTCTCTAATTTTAAAAATTACAAATAATTTGGAAAATTTTAGATATAATGTCATTATTGCAAATTTTTATGAAATGTATAATTTTTTTAATAAGAAACTTAACAGTCCAATTAGCAAAGAAATATTAATAAATAATTACTATAATATACTTAAATTACTTAATCCATTTATACCACATTTTACATCTGAATGTTTTGAAGAATTTTCCAAATTTAAAAAAATTGATAATTCTTGGCCTGAAGTAAATAAAGAATTATTAAAAAACGAAACAGTCAATCTAGTTATTCAAATTAATGGAAAAAAGAGAGAAATTTTAAGTGTAAAAAAAGACATTAGTGAAAATGAATTATTGAAGATGGTAAATAGTAATGAGAAAATAAAAAACTTTATCATTAATAAAAAAATAATGAAAAAAATTTTTGTACCTAATAAAATAATCAACTTAATTGTTAAATAATGATACGAAAAATATTTTTAATAACATTGATAATTTTACAATTTGGTTGTGGATATAAAATTGCAAACAACTCAAATTATTACAATTTTCAGATATCAAGTTTTAAATTAACTGGAGAAAAAAAAATTAATAATATTTTAGATAAAAATTTCAAAAAGTTTAAGGATAATGAAAACTCTTCATCTATTTACAAATTAATATCGGATAGTAAGATGATTAGATCTATTACATCCAAGGACTCGTCAGAAAATGTATTAACTTATAAGTTGGAAATAACTATAAAATTGAAGATATTTGAAAACAATAGTTTAATAAGCGAAATATCTTTTAAGGAAAAAACTGACTACAATAATACAACAAGTAAATTTGAACTTAAACAATATGAAAATATACTACTTCAAGATTTAACGGACCAACTAATAGTTAAAATTAATAACCATTTGAGCACCGTAAAATGATTTTTAAGTCATTTGAATTTAAAAAAATTGAAGTAAAAAAATACAATTTTTATCTATTTTACGGGGAAAATGAAGGACTTAAAAAAGAGATAATAAACAACAATTTTAAAAAAATATTTAAAAATAATACCTATAATTATGAAGAAAGTTTGATTTTACAAAATCAAAAAAATTTTTTTGACGAAATACTAACAAAATCCTTCTTTGAGACAGAAAAATTAATAATAATTTCTGAAACTAGTAATAAGATTATTAATTTGATGGAGGAGCTAATTGAAAAAAAATTACAAGATATTTATATAATCTTATTAGCAAACAAATTAGATAAAAAATCAAAACTGAGATCATTATTTGAAAAAGATAAAAAACTTATTTGTGTACCATTTTATTCAGATAATTATCAATCTTTATATTATATTGCAGAAAACTTTTTTAAAAAAAAAAGCATTCCTGTGTCACAAGAAATTTTAAATATATTAATCAACAGAGCCAATGGTGATAGACAAAACCTTCAAAATGAAATTATCAAAATTGAAAGTTTTCTTATTAATAAAAAAAAAATTACTTTAGATGATGTAATGAAATTAACAAACATGTCAGAAAATAATAGTTTTTCTGAACTTGTCGATTATTGTTTGGCAAAAAATGAAAAAAAAGTGTTAAGTATTATTAACGAAAACCACTTTTCAAGTGAAGATACTATTCTAATAATAAGAACTTTTTTATCTAAAGCTAAAAGATTGTCAAAAATCAATAATGAAATGAAATCAATAAAAAATATAGACCAGGTTATAACACATTTAAAACCGCCAATTTTTTGGAAGGATAAAGACATGGTAAAACTACAAATTAAAAATTATTCAACGCAAAAAAACAGAATTATTAATTAAATCAATAAATCAAACCGAATTAGAAATTAAAAAAAACTATAACAATTCATTAAATATTTTATTAGACTTTATGTTAAACGAGGGCAAACAAATTAATAATGAGATTTGATTATTTCAATAATTTTATTTAGTTGATCACTATCATGATAAGAAAAAGTAATTGTTCCTTTGTTTCTTTTATTATTTTTAATTAAAACACTTAGACCGGTCTTATCAGAAATAATTTGTTCTAAATTTTTTATATCTGGATCCTTGAAAAGATTTGATTTATTTGGTTTTTTTCTAAAAATCTTTACAAAATTTTCTGCTTGCCTTACTGACAATTTTTTTTCAATAATTTTATTAGCAATAAATAAGGCATTATCTAATCCAACCAAAATTTTAGCATGACCAGAAGTTAATTTTCTTTCTTCTATAAATTTTAGAATCTCTTCAGGTAAATTAAGTAATCGTAATGAATTGGTAATATAACTTCTGCTTTTACCAATAAATTTCGAAACTTTTTCTTGGTCATAAGAGAATTCATCAATTAATCGTTTGTATCCTTGAGCCTCTTCTAAAGGATTTAAGTCATGTCTTTGTACATTTTCTACAATTGCAAATTCAAGAGATTTTAAATCATCAGCCTCCGTAATAACTACCGGGATATCATGAAGACCCGCTTTTCTGGCAGCTAACCATCTTCGTTCTCCAGCTATAATTTCATATTTTGAATTTTCAGAGATTGATTGCCTTACTATAATTGGTTGTATGACTCCTCTTTCTTTAATTGAATTAGCCAAATCCTCTAAATTTTCTTCTTCGAAATTTTTTCTTGGCTGAAATTTGTTAGGAACAATATCACTCAAAGATAACTTATTTTTTTTGGTTTCAACTTTAGTTTCTCCAATCAATGAAGAGAGTCCTCTACCCAGCCCTTTTTTGATTTTTGAATTCATTAAGCTGCACTCCCTACTTTATTTTCTTGACTCATAAATTCATCTGTAAAATTGTAGTATGACCGACTGCCAGGACAATTTTTATCGTATATCAAAACTGGAACACCATGAGATGGTGCTTCTGACAGTCTTACGTTTCGCGGTATTACAGTTTGATAAACTTTTTCTTTAAAATAATCTCTTGCTTCTTGTTCTACTTGAGATGATAATTTATTTCTTCTATCATACATGGTCAAAAGGATGCCTCGAATCTCTAGTTCTGGATTTAAGTTTACTTTAATTCTCTCAATTGTTTTCATTAGTTGAGTTAAGCCTTCAAGTGCAAAAAATTCTGTCTGTAAAGGCACAAGCAGTGAATTTGAAGAGACCAAGGCCATTACAGTTAAAAGACTTAAAGACGGGGGACAATCTATAAGGACATAATCGTATAATGCTCTAGAATCGTTTAAATAAGCGGTTAATTTTGTCTTTAAAATGAATGCCCTATCGCTATCTCCTGCTGTTTCAACCTCTAATCCAGATAAATCTACATTAGAAGTAATTAAATCTAAATTTTCAAAATTTGTTTTTTTAATTACATTTGAAATTGAAGTTGTTCCATTCAAAATACCATAAATTGTTTGCTCTGATTGTTCTGAATTAGATAATCCTAAACCAGTTGTAGCATTTCCTTGTGGATCAAGATCTATTACTAAAATTTTTTTACCTTGTTGTGATAAAGCTGATGCTAAATTAATGACAGTAGTAGTTTTACCCACACCACCCTTCTGATTTATTATAGAAATTATTTTCATGAAATTTTTTTTTTAATTTTGGTAATGTTTAGTATGAATGAGTTTTCACTGGTTAGACTTTTTTTTTCTTCATAATTTAGATCCCATTCTTTAAGTGTATCATTTAGAATTTTTCTTCCACTGTTACCCATAAAAAAAATTATGTTTTTGTATTTCTTAAAATTTTGATTTACCAGATCAAGTATTACTGGCATTGGTTTAAAAGCCCTAGACATAATTGTTCCTGTTTCAATATTTTTAACTGTAAAAATATCTTTTTGAATAATCTCAGTGTTCAATTTTAGCTTTTTCGATACTTCTTTAAGAAAAATACATTTATGATGACTTTTTTCATATAGATTTAATTTCATTTTATTTTTCAATTTTTTCATCATTATTGCAATAACCAGCCCAGGCATGCCTCCACCTGTTCCTAAATCTGAGGTTGTATTGCTATTTAAATCAATAATATCAATAATTTGTGCTGAATCTAGTATATGTCTGTCCCTAATAATTGTTTTTTCCGATGTTTTTTTGCTAATTAAATTAATTTCCCTATTTTTTTCACTAATCATAGAAATTAATATTTCGAGGTCATTACAAGTTTCACGTGAAACATCCATATTAGGTATTTTAGAGTAAGAATTTAAAATTACATTATCCATTAAGCTATATGCTTAATAGACTTTCTTTTGACGTGTGACAACAAAATATATACTGCTGCTGGCGTAATTCCATCGATTCTGAGAGCCTGACCCATTGTTTTAGGTCTTATTTCCTTAAATTTTGCCTTAACTTCATTAGAAAGGCCAGAAAATTGATCATAATCAATATTATCAGGAATTATTAAATTCTCATCCCTTTTAAAGGCTAAGATATCAGCCTTTTGTTTTTTCAAATATCCTCTGTAATGTGAATTAATTTCAATTTGTTCATCAATATCAGGCCCATGATCTGAAATTTCAGGCCATATATCTCTTATTTTTTTCATATCAACATTTTTGTGAGTTAAAACTTCATCTGCAGATCTAAAAATACCGTCTTTAGCTATTTTTATTCCAAATTTATCTGCTTTAGACGGAGATATATTCAAATTTGACATTTGCATTGAAATTTTACTTAATTTAGAGAATTTATCCTCAAATATCTCTTTTCTATTATGGTTAATTAAACCAATGTTTATTCCTTTATGTGTAAGCCTCAAGTCTGCATTATCAGATCTAAGACTTAACCTATATTCAGCCCTTGATGTAAACATTCTATATGGTTCCGCAACTCCTTTGGTAACTAAATCGTCGATCATCACTCCAATATAAGCATCTGATCTATCAAGAATGAAAGGCTCCATATTTTTAAAGGAAAGTGCAGCATTAACACCAGCTATAAGTCCTTGAGCTGCTGCCTCCTCATAACCTGTAGTTCCATTAATTTGACCAGCCAGGTATAAATTTTTTATTTTTTTTGTCTCTAATGTCAAGAAAAGCTCTCTAGGGTCAATATAATCGTATTCTATAGCATATCCTGGGCGTATAATTTTAACATTCTCTAAACCACTGATATTATTGAGTATTTCATGTTGCACAACCACAGGTAGAGATGTCGATATACCATTTGGATAAATAGTATGATCATTAAGACCCTCTGGCTCTAAAAATATCTGGTGTCTAGTCTTATCGGCAAATTTTACTATTTTATCTTCTATTGAAGGACAATATCTTGGACCAACACCTTGTATACTACCAGAGTACATTGCACTCTTGGATAAATTTTTTTCTATGATCTTATGAACCTTTTCATTGGTATAAGTCATAGAGCACGATACTTGTTTGTTTTGATTTTTTTTTGTTAAGAAAGAAAAAAAATAAGGATTATCATCTGCAAATTGTTTTTCTAATTTCTCAAAATTAATAGTTCTAGAATCTAGCCTTGGTGGTGTCCCAGTTTTTAGTCTACCTATTTTAAAATTATATTTCTTTAATTGTTCACTTAAACCAGTGCTTGGTTTTTCATTGAATCGACCAGCTGGTGTTCTTTCATCACCAATATGTATCAAACCATTTAAAAATGTGCCAGTTGTGAGTATTAACTTGTTACAGCTTACTTTATTACCTTTTAATGTTAAAAATCCACTTATTTCATTATTATTAAAAATAAACTCGATTACAGGATCAGAAAAAATGCTTAAATTACAGCAGTTTACAAGTTTTTCTTGCATAAATTTACGATATAATGATCTATCTGATTGAGTTCTCGGTCCTCTTACTGCTGGACCTCTACTTCTATTTAACAGTCTAAACTGTATTCCAGACTTATCGGCAACCTCACCCATAACACCATCTAGAGCATCAATTTCTCTCACCAAATGACCTTTTCCTAAACCACCAATGGCAGGATTACATGACATTTCACCTATAGTATTTTTATTGTGAGTGAAAAGGGCAGTGTTAGCTCCAAGTCGTGCGGATGCTGCTGCAGCTTCACAGCCTGCATGACCGCCACCAATCACTACCACATCAAAAGATAAATCTTTTTTCATGACCTAAATTTATATTCGATTACAATATTTACAAGATTTGAGTTTTTTTTCTTAAATAAGCTACATTTATCAACGAAAATGATAAAAAAATGGTCAAAAATCCAGCAAAATTGCTATTATTTTCCAATACAAAAATCGTTGAAAATACTACCTAATATCTCCTCTACATCGACTTTTCCAACGATCATACCTAAATGTCTTGTTGCAAGCCTTAGATCTTCTGCAGCTTTATCAAAATCTTTCTGGTCATTTTTATCTAAGAAATTTCTTAAATGTTCTGCTGATTTTATCAAATGCTGTCTATGCCTTTCTCTTGTAATCAAAATATTTTCTTGGGAAATAAATTTATTTTTTAAGTTGCTTTTTATCTTAAGAATTAATTTATCGATATTAGAGTTTTCTTTTAATGAAATTAATACATGATCAAATTTCAAAACTTCTGAATCTATTTTATTTTTTAAGAGATCTGATTTATTTATAACTAAAATCGCATTATTTTTAAGTAAATCATTTAAAAAACCGCTTAAATCAATGCTTTTAGCATCAACTACAACAAGCTTTAAGTCTGCATTTTCAGCTTTATCCAGCGATAATTTAATACCCTTTTTTTCTATTTCATCTTTTGAATTTCTTATACCTGCAGTATCTGAAATTATGACTGGGTACCCATCAATATTTAAATGTGTTTCAATAACATCTCTTGTTGTTCCTGCAATTTCAGAAACTATAGCCACTTCTCTATTTGATAAATTATTTAACAAGCTGGATTTACCAGCATTGGTCGGACCCACAATTGCAATTTTAAAACCTTCACGAATTATTTCACCAACTTTTTGGTCATTCAAGATTTGTTCAATTTTATTTAAGACATCTGTAGAATCTTTTTTTATTTTTTTTAAATTATCTTCTGGTAAATCTTCTTCAGGAAAATCTATTTTAGCTTCTACAAAAGATAAAAGTATTAATAATTTTTCTCTAAGCTCATTAAATTTTTGAGAAGAATGTCCTTGCATAACGTTAACGGCTTGCAATCTTTGAATTTCAGTTTCAGCCGATATTAAATCGGCTATACTTTCAGCTTTTAACAAATTAATCTTCCCATTTTGAAAAGCTAACTTTGTAAACTCTCCAGGTTCTGCAAATCGACAGTTCTTTATCCTAGATATTTCATTTTGAACCGCTAAGATGACAGCTTTGCCTCCATGTATATGAATCTCTGCCATATCCTCACCTGTGTAGCTCTCAGGCCCAGGAAACCAGATAATTATCCCTTCATCTAAAAGCTCAGAAGTGTTGATATTGTTTATTTTTCTGAGGGTTGCCATTCTGGGCTCCGGAATTTCTTTCCCTGTAAGCAATTTTATAACGTTTGATGCTTCTGGCCCTGAAATTCTTATTATCGCTACACCAGATATACCAGGCCCCGATGATAATGCGAAAATAGTCATTCAATATTATAACTTGAAATTTCCACCTGTGTAAAACTGAATCTTATTGCTTTAATATTTTTTCAAATACGCTCGTTAGGTCTTTTACGAAATTATCTGTATCAAATAAAGATGAGCTTAAAATTTTATTCCTTAAAGTTGACCTTAAATTTGAAAGCTTGTTTTTATCCTGTAAAGAAATTGATTTTTTGTAATAGTCATCAAAGTTATCAGCAATAAAATCATTTAATCCCAGGTTACTATTTATACTTTCACCACAACGAGAATTCATATTAAACCCTTTTAATGTAAGTACTGGAACACCCATCAGATAAGATTGAAAAGATGTAGTTACACCAGTATATGGGAAAGTATCGAGTGCTAGATCAATCTTATAATAATCCTTCATAAATTCAGTGCTTTTAGATTTTTTTAAAAAAATAATCTTTTTTAGGTCTGCATTTTCGTTCTCAAATCTTTTAAGTAAATTATCGTATATCTCTTTGTTGTAACCTCCTGAATTTTTTAAATATAATTCACAATTTGAATCATTTATAATTTTTGACCAAACTTTAATCACATCATCAGAAATTTTTTTAAAACTATTAAAAGAACCAAACTTAAAAATATCATTTTTTTTAAATGGCAAATCATTTATTTCAGGTAGATTTTCAGGTTTTGACATTACATTCCAGATTTTTGGCATATAGATAATTTTTTCTTTGTAATATTTCTCTTCATCCTTTTTGATAAGATTTTTATCAGCAATTAAATAATCCATATTTTTTATACCTAATGAATTATTGTATCCGCACCAACCAATTTGTTTTTTTGCTGATCTGGCTGCAAAAATATTTAATCTATTCCCAAAAGTAAAACCATTTAAATCAATCAATATATCCAGATTTAATGACCTAACGAATTCTAATAGTTCCTCATCGTTGTAATCAATAATATCATACCAATCATCAAATTTTTTTTGATAAAATTTTGTTATTACTTCATGATGTCTTTTTAACTCTAGATTACTTAGTCCAATAACATGAAATTTTTTTTTATCTATTTTTTGTATAACATCTTTTAAAAAGAAATTGACAGAATGGTCTCTAAAATCTCCAGAAAGGAAACCTATCTTCACTTTTTTATTCAAAGACGTCTTATCAACAAAAGTTGGAAATTTAGAATATTTTTCAAATACATCACCTAATTTAATGCACTCATTATAATAATCTTTTTGATTGATATTGGATGGATAATTCATAGAAGCTAAATATGTTAACCTGCCACCATCAATCGTAGAAATTGGATTTAAATCTATTAATTTTTTAAAAAATTTGACTGATAAATCCATATTATCTAACTGAAAATAGGTTCTTGCTAATCCTTCGACTATCTTAGGATCTTTTTTATTTCTTTCATAAAATTCTAAAAGATGTGGTAAAACATAATGACATACCTCGGCTTTAAGGCTTGATAATATTAAATTATATAATGCTTCTAAATTAGATTTATCTTTTAAATAAATTTTTTCAAAAATAATTGATGCATTGATAAAATCATCTTTTTTTGAATTAGGATTTAGAACCTTGGAACCTGCATATCCCATCTTTAAATAAATAGGTAAATTTTCTATTGATCCTAATTTTTCTAATTGAGACTCGAACTTGGAATAATTTTTATTCTCAAATAGTCTTTTGAGTTTTTTTTTTTGATCTTGATTAAGATCAACCATCATTATTAAGCAGGCTTATTCATTGAGTTAAAAAATTCAGAATTATTTTTTGTATCTTTTAATTTTGAACTAATAAATTCAATTGCATCCATAGTTCCCATTGGGGCTATAATTCTTCTTAAAACATTCATTTTTTGAAGATCATTCTTATCAAAAAGTAGCTCTTCTCTTCTTGTACCTGATTTTGTTATGTCTATAGCTGGATAAATTCTCTTATCAGCAATTTTTCTATCAAGAACTGTTTCACTATTTCCTGTGCCCTTAAATTCCTCAAAAATTACCTCATCCATTCTACTGCCTGTGTCTATTAACGCTGTAGAAATAATTGTTAAAGAACCACCTTCTTCAATATTTCTTGCTGCACCAAAAAATCTCTTAGGCCTTTGAAGAGCGTTAGCGTCCACACCACCTGTTAGTACTTTTCCTGAACTAGGTATAACAGCATTGTAAGCTCTTCCTAATCGAGTAATTGAATCAAGTAAAATAACTACATCTTTTTTATGTTCAGTTAGTCTTTTAGCTTTTTCAATAACCATTTCTGCGACAGCGACGTGTCTTTGAGCGGGCTCATCAAAAGTAGAACTTATAACTTCTCCTTTAACTGTTCTTTGCATGTCAGTGACCTCTTCAGGTCTTTCATCAATTAATAAAACAATTAAATAACATTCTGGATAATTTTTAGCTATTGAATTAGCTATACTTTGCAAAATCATTGTTTTACCAGCTTTAGGTGGTGAAATAATAATTGATCGTTGTCCCTTACCTATTGGACTTACTAGATCTATTAATCTTGGAGTTAAATCTTGTTTTTTTTCTGGTTTAGTTGCTTCTACCTCCATAACTAATTGTTTATCTGGATAAAGGGGGGTTAAGTTGTCAAAAGCTATTTTGTGCCTTGATTTTTCAGGTTCTTCAAAATTTATTTTACTGACTTGTAATAGTGCAAAATATCTCTCACCTTCTTTAGGCGCTCTCACTGGACCTTCTACTGTATCACCAGTTCTTAAACCAAATTTTCTGATTTGACTTGGGCTAACATAAATATCATCTGGCCCAGGTAAATAATTTGACTCCATTGCTCTTAAAAAACCGAAACCATCCTGTAAAAGTTGTAATACACCAGCACCAGTAATTTCTTCTTTTTCAGCTACCTTTTTTAAAATTGCAAAAAGAATCTCTTGCTTCCTTAAAGTACTAGCATTTTCTATGCCAAGCTCTTCGGCTTGAGTAATAAGCTGTTCAGACGATTTTAGTTTTAATTCTTGAATGTTCATGATTAAAAAATATTAAGGACTTAATATTTGGATAATATATATACTCTTACAACTATTACAAGAGTGTTAATAAATTACTTAAAATAGCATTATTTAGGGGGTTTTTTTAAGAATTAAGCCACAATTCTTTAGCAAAATTATCTACTTTTGACCAATCTGTAAATTCATAAGATTGTGAGGTATCAGTCGGTCCTTTTGTAATAAACATGATTAACTTAATGATGTACTTATCTAAAAAACCATATTTAGGATAATCAACTTTACCGGCAAATACACCGATTTTTTTTGGTCTCCATTTAGAAATTTTTAAAAATTTTTTTATATATGGGTTTGTATCTGGAGTATTTTTTTCTAATTTTCTTGCAACAACATTTACTGAAAAAAAGATGCTATCTTTGGTATCTAGAATACTTTTGTTTAATTCTATAAATTTATAAAGTTCTTTAGAATGTTTGCCATACCTAATGCTTGCTCCTATTATAATCTTATTAAATTCAGATAAGTTATAATTTGCTGCTTCATTTAAAGATATTATTTTTACTTTATTTTTTTTGTCAGAAAAACTTATTATCCTTTCACAAATACTTTTGGTGTGACCATCAGTACTTGAATAAAGTATTAATGAATTACTCATTACAAAATAATATTATTTTTTATTCATTACTTGTTCTGGCATTTTTTGATAATATTTTTTATCAACCCTATATTCAATATTTTCTTTGTCTTGTGCTGAACCTTCGGCCTGAACAAAAGTATATTTAGCAAAATCTTTGCACCAATCTTTGTTGGTATTAAGACAGTTTACTGGATAAATGTTTCCACCCCATTCTTTTGCTTCGTTTACCAACTCATGACCTAATTCATCGGTAGTTTCTAGACAATCTGCAACAAAACTTGGAGAATAAATAGCAATTTCTTTCTTTCCATCTTTAATTAATTTTTTAACTACATCCTCTGTATAAGGGGTAATCCATTCCTCAGACCCGAAACGACTTTGAAAACTCATCATGCACTGTTCTGGTTTGATATTTTTTAAATTATTAGTAATAAGGCAAAACGTTTCATAACAATGCCTATAATAATCGTCACCTTTATTTACGATCCTTCTTTTTTGCATTCCATGAAAGGTTATAACTAAGCTATCAACTTTTTTTCCTTGCTTAATGAGCTCATCCAATTTTAAATCTATTTGTTTAACAGAATTATCGATAAACGCGTGGGTTCTATGAAAGTTTGTGATTACCTCAAATGTTGGTATTTTCACTCTTTTTGACAATTCTTTTGCTAATGCATCTATACCTGAAGCAATGGTGCTTTCAGAGTATTGAGGAAACATTGGGATTACAAGGAGTTTCGTGGCGCCAATACCTTTTTTTAAATCTTCTTCCCAACTATCATAAACTTCGTTTACATACGGCGGTGATAAAAGAAAAGCGTAATTAACTTCAACGTAACCGTTAGGGTCAATTTTTTTTAACTCTTCACTTACATTTTTTGTAAAATCTCTTGTATTGGTTATTAAAGGAAAACTTTTACCATCCCAAATTCTAGCATAAAGTTTTGCGGACTTTTTTGGTCTAAAGGGCAATACGAAAAAATTTAAAATTATTTTCCATAACCACGGATTAATATCAACCACTCTTGGATCACCCAAAAATGCGCGAAGATATTTTCTCAGAGCTTTTGTTGTTGGTTCTGAAGGAGATCCAAGTTGAACAAAAACAACTTTTGTCTTTCTTTTTGGATGTTCGTAGTTCATATATTAATAATTTTTTACCGTTTTTACTAAATAATCCATCATGTTGGGATCAGTTTCTGGAAGAACCCCATGACCTAAATTGAAAATATAAGGGTGATCCTTAAATATATCCAGATATTTTTCAGCCTCTTTTTTTATATTGTCTTTATCAGTTAATAAAGTTTTTGGATCCATGCCGCCCTGAATAGGAATTTGAATTTCTTTTGAAATTTTAATTGGATCTACTTCATAGTCAATACAGATAGCATTAGGCTTAACAGTTTCACAATAAGTCTTGTAATTTTTAATACCTCTAGGAAAACATATTACTGGTATATTTAGAGACTTAACATATTCAACTAAATTAAATGTTGGTAAATAAACATACTTCGATAAATCTTTTTCTTCAAGTAAACCGGCCCAACTATCAAAAATTTGTATTATTTCGGCACCATTATCAACTTGATTTTTAATATGAATCTTTAGAAACTTTTCTAAAATAATTAAAATTTTATTAATCAATATAGAATCATTAAAAAAATCTTCTTTTAATCTCAATTTAGGTGATTTTTGATTAATCATATAAACCAAAAGAGTCCAAGGAGCTCCGACAAAACCTATTGTACTTTTATTGTTTGTAATTTTATTTTTACTTACTAAATTTATAGCTTTATAAACTGGGTGAACTTTATTAGTAAAATCATCTTCATTTATTTTTGAAATATTTTCTAAACTCAAATCCCCCAATAACGGTCCAAAGTTTTTTTTAAATTTAACATTTTGATTTAAGCCATACGGTAACATTAAAATATCAGAAAAAATAATTGCAGCATCGAGATCAAATCTTTTGAGCGGTTGTAAAGTTATTTCTGATGATAAATTTTCATTAAGGCATAACTTTATAAAGTCTGGATTTTGTTTTCTAATTTCTCTAAATTCAGGCAAATATCGTCCGGCCTGTCTCATAATCCATATTGGGTTAATATCAGTTTTTTTATTAATTATTACTTCTCTTAATGGTGTCATATTAATAATTAAATATATTTGATTGTATTATTAGTATAATCTGTGAATAACGATGATTAAATTTTGTAAACATTTTATTAACAATTTCTTAACATTTAGTGCTAAAAATTTATTAAATATATAAGAAAAATTGAAGCTTATTAACAAATATCACATATTTAAGAAATTTTAATACAGATGTTTAATATTGTTAATAAAAGTCTGGTTTTACAACATAAATTTTAGAATGTTCAAATGATTAAATATAATTTAAATAATAAAAAGTTGTTAACACTTAATACATGAACAATACATATCAAATTTACCTAATTTCAGATTCGACAGGAGAAACTCTTGATAGAATTTTTACTGCAATTAAAGCTCAATTTAAAAATATAGAATATAAAATACACACTTATTCATTTACTAGAACTGAAAATCAAATATTTAAAATTCTCTCTGAAGCTGAGAAAGACTCTAATTCTATTATTTTATATTCTATAGTCGATAGCAATTTGGCAAAATATTTAGCAAATACTAGTGATGATAAAAGCATACCTTGTTTTGGAGTGTTAGGTGATTTGATCCTAAGCTTTTCTAAATTATTAAACCAGAAAGCTTCTCATCAACCAAGTGGGCAGTACGCGTTGAATGATGAATATTATAATAGAATTTCAGCGATTCAATTTACAATGAACCACGATGATGGAAATCTTGTCAAAGATTTGAGCAAGTCTGATATAATACTATTGGGGGTTAGCAGAACTAGTAAAACACCCACTTCAATCTATTTAGCTAACAAAGGCTTTAAAACATCAAATATTCCCCTGGTTAATAAAAACTCAATTCCAAAAATACTCAAGGATAATCCAAAATTAACTTGTGTCGTTGGTCTCAACACAGAACCTGAAAGACTTGTGGATATTAGAAAAAACAGGATGAATTCAATTAGAGAAACAGAAAACAAGTCTTATACAGATATTGAAAATATAAAAAAAGAAGTTGATCAAGCCAAAGATACTTTTAGAAAGTACAAATGGCCAGTTATTGATGTTACTAGAAAATCTGTAGAAGAAACCGCAGCGTCAATAATAAAGATATACGAAATATATAAAAAAAATGGTTAAAATCATCCTAGCTTCAAAAAGCAAAGTAAGAAAAAATATTCTTGATCAAAACAATATACCTGTACAAGTTCAGCCATCAAACGTAGATGAAGATGTGGTTAAAGAAAGTTTGTTAAAAGAAAAAAGCTCTCCTGAAAATATTTCAAAGAGTTTAGCAGAACTAAAAGCAAATAAAATAAGTCAGAAAGAAAATGACTTTTTAGTTTTAGGGGCAGATAGTGTAATTGATTTAAATGGAGAATTAATATCAAAACCAAAAGATAGACAAGAAGCTATGAATATTTTACAGAAGCTGAATGGTAAGAAACATTATTTGATAAGTTCTGTCTGCATTTCAAAAAATGGGTCAATGGTTTGGAATTATACTGATAAAGCTATATTAACTATGAAGACTATGACAAAAAAGGACCTTGAAAGTTATTTATCTAAAATATCTGATGAAGCTTTATACGCCTACAATGTATATCAAATAGAAGGGGAAGGTAAAAATTTATTTTCTAATATCGAAGGAGATAAAAATACAATTATGGGTTTACCAATAAAAGAAATTAAAGAGTATTTAAATAATTATAAATGAAGAAATATTTAGTAATTGGAAATCCTATAGAGCACTCATTGTCGCCAAAATTACATAATTATTGGATTAATATAAACAACATAGATGCAATTTATGAAAAAAAGAAAATAAATGAGGACGAAGTTAAGGATCTGATTTTGCAAATTAGAAAAAAAGAAATTTGTGGTGTTAATGTAACTGTGCCTTTCAAAAATAAAGTTATTTCTCATTTAGACAAATTAACGTCAGAATCACAAAGTACCCAATCAGTAAATACAATATATTTAGATAACAATAATGTTGTTGGGCATAATACAGATATTTATGGCTTCGAAATGAGCATAAAAAAAATTAAATATAACTTAGAGGGAAAAAAAATTTTGATTTTAGGTAGTGGTGGAGTTGTTCCATCAATAATTTTTGCTTTAAAAAAAATGAAAGTTTCGCAGATATCTTTAACCAACAGAACTAGAGAGAAGGCCGAAAAGTTAAAAGACTTATTTGAAGATTTAAATATTGTTAATTGGGGTGAAGTCCCTAATTTTGATATGGTAATTAATGCAACAAGCTTAGGCCTAAATCAAGACGATCGGATTGGAATCGATTTTTCATCTATAGGTAAAGATAAATTTTTTTATGATGTAATTTATAGTTCTAAAGAAACTCATTTCTTAAAATTAGGAAGAGAAATGGGAAATAAAACTGAGGATGGAAAAAAAATGTTTATTTATCAAGCTTATTCGGCTTTTAATATTTGGCATGGTGTTCAACCAAATGTAGATGACAAAGTAACAGAATTACTAAATTAATGATTAGAATAGGAATTTTAGGAGACATAGGCTCTGGCAAAAGTTATGTAGCCAAGAAATTTGGTTATCCAGTTTTTAATGCTGATGAAGAAGTTAGTAAATTATATAAAAAAGATAAGCAAATTTTAAAAAAACTTAAAAAAATATTGCCTAGTTATTTTCATTCTTTACCTATAAATAAAATAGATGTTTCACAAGCAATATTAAATAATAAAAGTAATTTAAAAAAAATTGTTAAAATTGTTCACTTAGAAATAAGAAAGAAAATGAATTCTTTTCTAAAAAAAAATCAAAGAAAAAAATTTGTTATCTTAGATATACCTCTATTATTAGAAAATAATATTAATAATAAAAAAGATATTTTAATTTATATCCAAACAAAAAAAAGTGATGTTCTAAAGAAATTAAAAACTAGAAAGAACTTCAATAAAAAATTAATGAACCAATTTAGAAAAATACAACTGCCACTTGATTATAAAAAGAAAAAATCTCAATTTATCATAAAAAATGATTTTAAAAAAAGAACTGTTTTAAAATATATTAAAAATATTTTAAAAGAAATTAATCAATGAAAGAAATAGTACTAGATACTGAAACAACAGGTCTCTCAGTTAGAGAAGGTCATAGAATAGTTGAAATTGGATGTATAGAGTTAGAAAATTTAATCCCTACAAAAAAAACTTTCCATCATTATCTAAATCCAGAAAGAAAAGTTTCAGAAAAAGCTTTAGAAGTGCACGGTTATACTGATGATTTTTTATCTGATAAAGAAAAATTTTCCGAGATAGTGGATGATTTTTTAAATTTCATTGAGGATAAAAAATTAATTATTCATAACGCTGAATTTGATTTGTCTCATTTAAACAATGAATTAAAGTTGTTGGGAAAAAAACCAATTAAAAATGAAATTATAGATACTTTAATTTTAGCTAGAAATAAATTCCCTGGATCACCATCAAGTTTAGATGCTTTATGTAAAAGATATAGAATTGATAATTCAAATAGAACTTTACACACAGCATTAGTTGACTGTGACTTGCTGGCTAAGGTATATATTAATTTAACTGACCAAAAAGAACCTACTCTTAATTTTCAAAATCAAGACACCCAATTTAAAAATGAGAGTAATGAACAAATGCTATATTTTAAAAAAGTAGTAGCTTTGTCTGATGAGGAACGTAAAAATCATCAAATTTATTTGAAAAATAATCTTAAAAAAAATTTTTTCTAATTAAATCTTTCATTATATAGTTTGTGAAAATCTACTTTTTTATCTAATTTGATATTTTGATGTCCAGAATTGTGTAATAAATTTAAAAAAGAGCTTTCTAATTCTGGATAAATTTTTGTTGGGACATCGCATAAAATAATCTTTTCTAAATCTTTTTTTTCTTTAATATCATCATCAACTTTTATAATTGTTGTATAAACTATTTCGAAATAAGATTTTTTTTCGTTAGGTTCCTTATCTTCAAATTTTAAAGTTGTATCAACTTCTATTAGTTTGTTTTTAATTGCTTTGGAATTAATATCTATGTTAAGTTGATATTTAGAAACATTATCCTTTACAAATAAATAAGTTTCTACGTCAGCTGTTTCACTCGAAGCATCTTTTATAAATTTAGTAAGAATTTTAAATTTTTCTGTCATCGTCCTCTTCTATATCTTCAAATTCACCATCTATAAAATTGTTTTTTTCAACTGTTCTGTTTTTAAATTTAGCAGTGATTTTTCCAAAAATTAGCCTTCTCGTTAATGGAAAGATAATTAAAAAACCGAGAGCATCAGTTGCAAACCCAGGAATTATCAAAAGCAAAGCACCAAAGGTAATGGCCGCCCCTGATATCATTTCATAAGCAGGAATTTCGTTTTTTATCATTTGTGAAAATCCTGATTTTAGCGTGTTTAGTCCTTCATATCTGGCATAAATAATTCCAGTTACAGCAGTAACAAAAATAAGTAATATTGTATTCAAAGCACCTATTTGAGCGCCAATCTTTATAAAGAGATAAATTTCCACTATTGGAACTAAAATAATCGATAAAAGCAGTGTGTTCATTTGTCTTTAATGTAATTGTTGGTTGAAATTAATCAACAGAGTAATTACTATAAAGTCATGAATTACAGTTTCGAATACATTGATATAATTTTATTAGCAATGATAGCTGGCTTCATTTTTCTAAGATTAAGAGGCATTTTAGGTAAAAGAACCGGGTTTGAAGGTAAAGCACCAGCGCAGTTCCAAGAGGTTTTAAAAAATGTTAATTTAGAAAAAAACATTAAAAAACCGGATAATTTTGACGATGCAGCAAAAAAAGAGTTTTTGAGCGGAGCAAAAATTGCTTACGAAACAATTATTACAGATTTTAGTGACAATGATAATAAATTGACGACAAGCAAATCCTTATTGAGTAAAAAAATTTTTGATCAATTTAACCAAGCTCTTCAAGAAAGAAACAAAAGGGGTCACTATGCCGAAATTACATTTATTGGTGTAGACTCAGCTAAAATAAAAGAGCACAAAAAAATTGATAGTTTATTGCAAGTTACTGTAGATTTTGTTGCTGAGGTTATAACTTGCATCAGAGATAAGGAAAAAAAAATAATTTCGGGTAGCCCAGATAAAATTAAAAAAATATATGATACTTGGGTTTTTTCTAGAGATACAAGATCAAATAATCCAAACTGGCAATTAGTAGATACACTAACTTAATTGAATAGTAATATTTCAGATAAAGATAAGAAAGATTGGGAAAATTTTTTATCTAAAGAAGAAAGTCTCCCAAATAAAGATTTAAAAATCTCAAAAAATAAAAAAATCTCTTCAAAATTATGTGATCTTCATGGGTACTCTTTAGATGAGGCTAATAAAAAGATAAATGATTTAATTCGGAATTCTTATGAAGCTGGAATTAGTAAGTTAATTATTGTGACCGGTAAAGGTCTTCATTCAGAAAATGAAAAAAATCCATATATTTCTAAAGACCTTGGTATTTTAAAATATTCTGTACCTGAATATATAGAAAATAATCAAGAATTAATGAGTTTAATTAATGATATTAAAGAAGCGAGTATAGAAGATGGAGGTAGCGGTGCTTTTTATATATATATCAAAAAAAAAATTACAAAATAAATTTTGATAAATCAGTATCTTTCACAAGAGTATCTAAGTTTTTATTTATATAATCCTTATTGATTATAATTTTTTCTCCAGCTCTGTCAGTTGCTGTAAAGCTAATTTCATCAAGAATTTTTTCTATAATAGTATGTAATCTTCTTGCACCAATATTCTCAACTGTTGCGTTAACCTCAGACGCAATATTGGCAATTGTGTCTATACCGTCTTCTGAAAATTCAAGATTAACATTTTCAGTTTTAAGTAATGCAACATATTGTTTAATTAAACTAAAATCAGGTTCTTTTAATATTCTTTTGAAATCTTCACTTGTTAAAGCTTCTAATTCTACTCTAATTGGTAATCTACCTTGTAATTCTGGAAGAAGATCAGAGGGCTTAGCAAGTTGGAAAGCACCTGATGCAATAAATAAAATATGATCAGTTTTTATTGGTCCATATTTAGTGTTAACTGTTGTGCCTTCAATTAATGGTAATAAATCCCTTTGAACTCCCTCCCTAGATACATCTCCACCAACTCTATCAGTTCTTCCTGAAATTTTATCTATTTCATCCAAAAAAACTATTCCATTATTTTCAGTTGAAATTTTAGCAGCTTTTATAATTTTATCTTGTTCAATTAATTTGTCTGACTCATCGTTTATTAATATTTCATGAGACTCTTTTACTGTCATTTTTTTCTTTTTTTCTTTTGTACCCATTGATTTACCAAGCATCTCACCAATATTTATCATTCCAACATTTGAACCAGGCATTCCAGGGATTTCAAAAGATGTATTATTTCCACCAGCATCACTAACTGCTATTTCAATTTCATTATTGTCTAAATCACCATCTCTAAGTCTTTTCCTAAAACTTTCTCTAGTTGCTAAACTTGCTTTTTTTCCAACTAGTGCATCCAATACTTTTTCTTCAGCAAGTTTTTGCGCTTGAGCATAAACTTCTTTTCTTTTTTTTACTTTTTCCATCGAAATTGCTATTTCAATTAAGTCTCTTACAATTTGTTCCACATCTCTTCCAACGTAACCAACTTCTGTAAATCGTGTAGCCTCAACTTTAACAAAAGGTGCTTCAGCTAATTTTGAAAGTCTTCTTGATATTTCAGTTTTACCGACACCAGTTGGTCCAATCATTAAAATGTTTTTTGGTAAAACTTCATTTTTCATTTCACCTTTAAGAGCTTGTCTTCTCCATCTATTTCTTAGTGCAACAGCAACAGCTTTTTTTGCTTTGTTTTGTCCAACAACAAAACGATCTAGCTCTGATACAATTTCTCTTGGAGATAATGAACTTACTAGCGATTCATTTTCATTAACTTTATTTTCTTTCGGTACAAGTGGTGTTACGTTCGATTTTTCCATTAAATTTTTTCAACTTTGATATTATTATTTGTAAAGACACAAATTTCTGAAGCTACTTGAATAGCTTTTTTAGCAACTTCCTCAGCATTCATATCTGTACCCATTAAAACTTTTCCTGCAGCTAAAGCATAGTTTCCACCTGAACCAATTCCAATTACATCACCTTCGGGCTCAAGCACATCACCAGTACCGGAAATGATATAACTATTATCCTTGTCACCAATAGCCATTAATGCCTCAAGTCTTCTTAAATATTTATCGGTTCGCCAATCTTTTGCTAATTCAACAGCTGCTCTTGATAAATTTCCAGCATGTTTTTCTATTTTAGCTTCCAATCTTTCAAATAAAGTTAATGCATCTGCAGTGGAACCTGCAAAACCAGCTACTACATCTCGTTTTTCAATCTTTCTTACTTTTGAAGCAGTGCTTTTAACAACAGTATTTCCCATACTTACTTGTCCATCACCAGCTACTACTACTTCATTATTCTTTCTAACTAATACAATCGTTGTCATAGCTTATAAATGGATATTAAAATTGAGAGTTCAAGCCCAGGTTTAGTATTATTGCCATAATTCAATAATATATGTATACCTCTTTAAAATTATGACACGTAAAGGCAAAATAAGTAGAAAAACAAAAGAGACGAGCATCAGTGTTGATTTAAATATTGATGGTAAAGGTAAATACAAAATTGACACAGGAATAGGTTTTTTAAACCACATGCTAGAACAATTATCAAAGCACTCCTCTATAGACATAAACATTAAAGCTAAAGGAGATACCCATATTGATCTTCATCATACAACAGAGGATACTGGGATTGCAATTGGTGAGGCTTTAAAAAAAGCTCTGAAAAAATCTGTTGGAATTAGAAGATATGCACATGCAATGATACCTATGGATGAGACTTTGTCTAGAGTAGCAATAGATATTTCAAATAGACCTTACTTGATTTGGAAAGTAAATCTTAAAGTTGAAAAACTTGGTGAGATGGACACTGAACTTTTCAAAGAATGGTTTCAAGCATTTTCTCAAGCAGCTGGAATTACTCTGCACGTTGAAAATATTTATGGAGACAATAGTCATCATATTATTGAGTCTTGTTTTAAAGGATTAGCCAGATCATTAAGAACTGCACTAGAAATAGATCCAAGGAATAAAAAAACAATTCCTTCTACAAAAGGTTCTTTATAAAATTAAATGAACGTCACAATTGTTGATTATAATTCGGGCAATATTAGCTCGGTAATAAACTCTTTTAAAGAAGTTGCTAAAGACAAAGTAAAAATTGAAGTGACTTCAGATTTAAATAAAATTAAATCTAGCAATAAACTAGTTTTACCAGGACAGGGATCATTCAAAAGCTGTGTAGATGCTTTAAACAAAATTGATGGCCTTACAGATACGCTTAATGAATTTGCAATAACAAATAAAAAACCTATTCTTGGAATTTGTGTTGGTTTACAAATGTTCGCTGATATTGGTTATGAAGAAACTGAAACAAAAGGGTTAGGATGGATTTCGGGTAAAGTTTCAAAAATAGACAATCAAAATGGCAAATATAAACTGCCTCATATTGGCTGGAATCAAATCAATATTGTAAAAGAAAGTAAGATTTTTAGAAATATCAACAATAATTCTCATATGTATTTCGTACATAGCTATGAATTTATACCAAATGATAAAGGTGTAATTTCAACAACAACAGATTATTCATCAAAGATTGTTTGTTCTGTTGAAAAAGAAAATATTTTTGGAACTCAATTTCACCCTGAAAAAAGTGATAAGATGGGTCTTAAAATAATTAATAATTTTATAAATTTATAAAATGAAAATATTTCCAGCTATAGACATTAAAGATAGGAAATGTGTAAGGTTGATCAAAGGAGATTTCGAAAAGAAAACTGAGTACAAAATGTCTCCAGTTGAACAAGCTGAAAAATTTAGTGATCATGGTTTTAAAAACATTCATATTGTAGATTTAGATGGTGCTTTAACTGGTAAAATAGTAAATCTTGAAATTATCAAGGACATAGTTAATAAATTTAATTTAAAAGTTGAAATAGGTGGTGGTATTAGAAATCATGATAGCATTCAAAAATATATTGATGTTGGTGCTGATAAAATTATTTTAGGAAGTGCTGCGATAAAAGATAAAAATTTTTTAAAAGAGGCATGTGAAAAGTTTCCAAATAAAATTGCTTTAGGTTTGGATGCTAAAGATGAGTATTTGTCAGTATCTGGATGGAAAGAAAATTCTAATCAATTAACCTTAGATTATCTAAAAGAAGTTAATGATTATGGTGTTAGCAGATTAATTTATACTGATATTAACAGGGATGGTATGAAACAAAGTCCAAATTATGATGAAACATCAAGAGTTGCAGAGATATCAAATTGTCCTGTGATTATATCTGGTGGAGTTTCATCTATTGATGACATTAAAAAATCAAAGAATTTAAAAAATGTTGATGGTATAATAGTTGGTAAAGCTATTTATGATGGTGATATTAAACTTGATGAATTAGCTAGAGAACTAGATTGAATTATGGTTGCAAAATTATCGACAATAAAAAGAAAAATTAAAAATGGAGAGAAGCTTGGCTTCTCTGAGAGAGCGAGAGCAGTAAATAAAGGTTTATTACCGAGTAAAACAAAAAAAAGAAAAAATGTTAAAAAATAGAATTATACCTTGTTTAGATGTTAAGAATGGTCGTGTTGTTAAAGGTATTAACTTTGTTGATCTCAAAGATGCAGGTGATCCTGTAGAACAAGCTAAAATTTATAGCGATGGTGGAGCAGATGAAATTTGTTTTTTAGATATTACTGCTTCAAATGAAAATAGAGATACTATTTACGATGTTGTAGAGAAAACTTCAAAAAAATGTTTTGTTCCTTTGACTGTGGGAGGTGGAGTTAGAAGTGTTGAGGATATTAATAAATTACTTAATTGTGGGGCTGACAAAGTTTCAATAAACACTGCAGCAGTTGAAAATTCAAAAGTTGTTATTGATAGTTCAAAAAAATTTGGGTCTCAATGTATTGTGGTTGCTATAGATGCGAAGAAAAATGGAGACAAATGGGAAGTATTTACTCATGGGGGAAGGAAAAATAGTAGGGTTGATGCATTGGAGTACGCTGAACAAATGGAAAAAAACGGTGCAGGTGAATTATTAGTAACCTCAATGGACAGAGATGGAACACAAGTTGGCTATGATATTGATCTAATGTCAAAAATTTCATCTAAAGTAAATATCCCAGTTATTGCATCAGGTGGTGTGGGTAATTTAGATCACCTTGTGGATGGAATTAAATTAGGAAAAGCTAGTGCAGTTTTGGCAGCTTCTATATTTCACTATGGAAAACACTCTGTAAAAGAAGCTAAGGATTATTTGGACTCAAAAGGAATACCTGTTAGAATTTAATATGCTTAATACTTTAGAAAGTTTATTTAATCTTGCAAGAGAACGGAAAAAATCTCCAATAGATGGTTCTTATACTAATAAATTACTAAATGATAAATCTTTAAGCAAAGAAAAGGTTTTAGAAGAAATTAATGAACTTGTTGAGGCAGTAGAAAATAACTCAAATAAAACTCATGAGGCTGCAGATGTTTTTTATCATTTAATAATGTATCTAGAAGCAAATGATGTAAAAATTGAAGATGTAATGGATGAGCTTAATAAAAGAAAAAAATGAATTACGATGATAACAATATTTTTGCTAAAATTTTAAGAGGGGAAATTCCTTGTAAAAAGATTTACGAAGATGATCATGTCTTTTCATTTCATGATATAAACCCTCAAAAAAAAATTCATGCACTAGTAATCCCTAAAGGAAAATACATAGATCTTGATGATTTTAGCACTAATGCTTCACCAAATGAAATGGTGGGCTTATTGAAAGGAATAAACACTGTTGCAAAAAAACTTGGAATTTCGGTGGATTCAGGAAAGGGATATAGAGCTTTAGCGAACATAAGCGAGCACGGTGGTCAGGAAGTGCCACATTTACATTTTCATCTTTTTGGAGGTGAAAAAGTTGGTAAAATGGTTGAGTGAATAAAAAAATTCAAAGAAACTATTTAGAGATAAATTCGATAAAGGATTTAAAGGATTCAAAAAATTCTCCAGAAGGTTATGTAGTTCAACTAGTACGACCATCAGATTTTCAACTCAACAAATTTTTTTATAAGAATATTGGAAAAAAACATCATTGGATTGATAGATTGGCTTGGTCCGAAAAGCAGTGGACTGAATATATTTCTAACAAAAAAATAAAAACATACGTCTTAAAAAAAAATGAAGATTTAGTAGGATACTTTGAGCTAATTATTCATGATGACAAAAAGGAAGTTGAGATTGCATATTTTGGCATACTTGAAGAATATCAAAATAAAAAATTAGGCTCGTTTTTATTATCATCTGCAATAAAGAATTCCTTTTTTAATAATCCCAAAAGAGTATGGGTACACACTTGCTCTTTAGACCATAAAAACGCTCTGCAGAATTATATTTCAAGAGGTATGAAAATTTTTAAAAAAGAGACAATTACAATTTGAGTTAATTTTGTTTAGGTAAAACAAATAAGTTTTTATCTAAATTTTGATTTTTTAGAACAGAATAAAGATAAGTAATACTAAGATTTTGATAGATATCTAAAGTTTGCCATCCAATTAAATTGTAATTTTTTCTATTAAAAAATAAATTTATTTCATTATCATTTTCAATAAAAGTAAATCTAACAAATTTATCATCCACAATTCTTTCCTCTAAAATATTAATTTTTTCAAGTAAGTAATTTTTATCTAAAATTAAATTTAATGGTGTTTTTTCCAAAGGATATAAATAAAAACTTGTTTTAGTTTTTATTGCTAAAGATTTACCATTTGAAACCAAAATTTTTTTATTGCTCGTGTCGTAATTACAATAAATTTTTTTTTGATATTTAACTTTACAGTTTCCATTTTCTATCTTTCCATTTATATTTTGCTCAAAATCAAAAGAAAAATTATCTGTGTCTTTGAGATTTTGAATTATTTTATCCTTTATTTCTGCTAAAGTGTTATTTGAAAATAAAATTAGAAATAAAATAAGAAAATATTTTTTCATTATAAAACATCGCGTTTTCCAACATGATTTGCTTTACTTACAATGCCTTCAGCTTCCATCATATCGATAATTCTTGCAGCACGATTATAACCAATTTGGAGTTTTCTTTGCAAAAATGATGTTGAGGCTTTACCTTCTGATTTGATAATTTCCACAGCTGTTTGATATAATTCATCTTTATCACCTTGATTTTTTGATCCTTCAGTCAATTCTTTTTCGTCTGCAAAATTTAAGATTTCATCAACATAATCTGGTTCTGCTTGAGATCTTAAGAAGTTATTAATTTTTTCTATTTCAGTATCAGATACGAATGGAGCATGAATTCGGACGATTTTATTTGCTGATGACATGTATAACATGTCTCCCTTTCCTAATAGTTGCTCTGCACCTTGTTCTCCCAAAATTGTTCTACTGTCTATTTTAGATGTTACTTGGAATGAGATCCTTGTTGGAAAGTTAGCTTTTATCGTACCTGTAATAACATCAACACTTGGTCTTTGGGTTGCCATGATAATGTGAATACCTGCTGCTCTAGCCATCTGAGATAATTTTTGAATATAATTTTCTATTTCTTTACCTGCTACAAGCATCAAATCAGACATTTCGTCAACTACAACAACTATATAAGGCATTGGAAGTTTGTGTTTTGAATTGTATCCATCGATGTTCCTAACACCTTCTTTAGTCATTAATCTGTATCTACTTTCCATTTCTTTGACTACCCAACCCAAAACTGATGCAGCTTTTTTTGCCTCAGTGATTACAGGGCAAAGAAGATGTGGAATACCTTCATAAGTTGAAAGTTCTAACATTTTTGGATCAATTAAAATAAACTTACATTTTTCAGGAGTGTGTCTATATAGCAAAGATAAAATAATTGTATTTATGCAAACTGATTTTCCTGATCCAGTAGTTCCCGCAATAAGTAAATGAGGCATTGAAGTTAAATCACCAACAATAGGAGTTCCAGAAATATCTTTTCCTAGAGCAATAGGTAATTTTATTTCTTTCCTCTTAAAATCTGAATTATTAAGAATTTCACTTAAATATACATTTTCTCTAGAGGAATTAGGTAATTCAATACCAACAGTATTTCTACCAGGTATAGTTGCTATTCTTGCTGACTCAGAGCTTGTATTTCGGGCTATATCATCAGAGAGATTAATTATTTTTGAAACCTTAACTCCTGCTGCTGGTTCAAATTCATTTAAAGTAACAACTGGTCCGTGACTAACTTTTTTAATATTGCCATTAACCCCAAAATCTAAAAGAATTTTTTCTAAAAATAACGGATCATTATTTTGATTATTGCTCAACTTTTCTCTTTCTTTTTTAGAAGGAACTTTTAATAAATCGATTGAAGGTAGTATAAACTTATTCTTATTAAATGATTGATTTGACTCAGCCTTTATAAATGGCAAATCTTCTTGTATTAAATTTTTAATTTCATCTTGAGGAATATATTCACTAATAATTTCATCTTTATTTGTATAATTTTTTGTTTTCTTTGAAAAAAATATTTGAATGAATTTTTTTGTGTATAAGATGAATTTATTTACACTAAAATTTATACTAATTAGAAAAAATATAATTATTAATGAAATAAAAATATAATAAAAAAAATTTTCATAAGAAGTAATTATATCATTAATAAATGAATTACTGAGATAGTTTCCAACAAAACCACCATTACCATTTATGTATAGAGTGAAAGCATTTTTATAATAGAAAGTAAAAAATAAGGATCCAATTAATGAATATAGAATAATAAATAGTGAATTTTCTACTAATAAAAATATTTCTTTTTTTCTAAAAATATTAATACCTGTAAAAATAAAGGTTATAGGTACTAAAAAAGCAATCAAACCAATAGACTGAAAAAAAATATCAGAAATATAACTTCCCTGAAACCCTAATATATTTTTAATTTCAGTATTTTTAGGGAAGATAAAATTTGGATCAGAAGGAGAATAAGAAATTAAAGATAATATTAGTAAAATTCCAAAACTTAGAACAAAGATACCAAAAATTTCTATTAATCTTTTAATAATAAAAATTAATATTGAATTTCCTAGTTTTTTTATATCCATATCAGATGAATCGAATTTACCACTTTGTATCATCTTATTTTTATTGTTAAAATTAAAATTATTATGAAAGTTTCTATATTGGGCAGTGGACTTACTAGTTTAACTTTAGCAAAGATATTGATCAATCAAGGTATAAATGTTGATATTTTTTCTAATCAAAAAAGCGTAAAAAACAATAAAATCCAAACTTTGGGAATTTCA
>CABXRR010000009.1 GCA_902514695.1 uncultured Pelagibacteraceae bacterium | reverse complement strand
CAAAAATACTTGCAAAAAAATATTCAACACCCCTATATTGTTATTCTTTAAAGAAAATAAAAGAAAATATTAAAAATTTTCAAAAAAATTTTAAAACGATAGATCCTCTCATTTGTTTTGCTGTCAAAGCAAACCCAAATAAAATCATATTACATCAAATGGGAAAGTTAGGGCTTGGTGCAGATGTGGTTTCTATTGGTGAATTAATTAGGGCTTTGGAAGCTGGAATTAAACCAAATAAAATTGTTTTTTCTGGAGTTGGAAAAACCTCACATGAGCTTATTCACGCAATTAAAAAAAATATTCTTTTAATTAATGCTGAATCAAAAAGTGAAATTTTAGAAATAGAAAGAATTGCCAAAACAAAAAAAAAGAAAGTTAATGTAGGTGTTAGACTTAATCCAAATACTGACGCAAAAACGCTTAGTCAAATATCTACTGGTAAAAAAGAAAATAAATTTGGTATCCCTGAAAAAGATTTAATACATATAGTAAAATATATAAAAAATTCTAAATATCTAAATCTTAAATGTTTAAGTGTACATATTGGAAGTCAAATACTCGATCATGCACCTTATGAAAAAATGCTCAAAGTTGTAAAAAGGATCATAAATAAGACTAAATTTAAATTTGAATATATTGATCTCGGTGGAGGAATGGGAATAGATTATGAAAATAAAAATAAAAAACTTAATTTAAATAAATATTCAAAAAATATTGAAAAAATTTTAATAAAAAATAAATCAAAAATTATTTTTGAGCCAGGTAGATCAATAATAGGAAATTCTGGTTTTCTGATTTCAAAAGTTATTTATATTAAAGAAGGACATAAAAAAGATTTTATAATTTTAGATGCTGCTATGAATGATTTGATGAGACCTGCATTATATAATGCCAATCATAGAATTATTCCTGCAAACAAAAATAATAAAAAAGCAAAAAAAACTTACGAATTTGTTGGCCCTATTTGTGAAAGTACAGATAAATTTTCAACTATTAAAGGATTTCAAAAACTAAAAGAAAAAGATTTAATTTTGATATGTGATGTGGGTGCATATGGAATGTCGTTAAGCTCTAATTACAATTTAAGACCTAAATCAACTGAACTACTTATAAATAATTCTAAAATTCAAATTATTACCAAAAGACAAAGTCTTAAGGATTTTATTTAGCTTTTAAAAAGCATGATTAGAAATATTTTATTTTCCTTATTTTTTTTTACTGGTATCATTTTTATTTCATTAATATTTTTACCAGCCTTATTATTCCCTCAAAAATTTGTTTTATTAGGGGGCAAACTCATGGGTCATTGGGCTGGAATTTGCCTGAAATTTTTTCTTTCAACCAATATAATTATTAAGGGTGAAGAAAATATGATTAAGGATAAAAAATTTTTTATTGCTTCATCTCATCAATCGATGTTTGAGACTTTTTTTCTTCAAACAATTTTTAATTCTCCAGTTTTTATTCTAAAAAAAGAGTTAATATTAATTCCTATATTCGGATGGTATTTGAAAAAAATCGGATCAATTTCAATCAAAAGGGATAAAACTACAAAAGATAACTTAAGTTTTTTTGATGATATTTATAAAACAATTAATAATTCTAATAGACCTTTAATTATTTTTCCTCAAGCGACTCGAGTTTTACCAACTGAAAGACCTCATTTTAAAAAAGGTGTTGCAAGGATTTATGATCAGCTACAAATTTATTGCCAACCTTTAGCTATAAATTCTGGATTTGTTTGGCCAAAATATGGAAAAAAAAATTCGAATAGAAATATTACTATTTCAATTCTCAAACCCATAAACCCGGGTCTTACAAAAGAAATTTTTCTTAATACCCTTGAAAAAGATATATATTCTGAGCTTGACGCTTTAAATTAACCCTTCATAGGCATTACAACAAATATACTGTCAAAATCTCCCGGATCTTTAATTAAAGCAGGAGAACCTGAATCATTGAAAAAAATTTCTATATTTTCTCCATCTATTTGTGAGGCAACATCTAACAAATATCTAGAATTAAAACTTATTTCTAAATCATTATTAAATCTTACAGCAAGTGTTTCTTTACCATCACCGCTATTAGTATTATTGACTGATAAATTTAATACATCTTTACCTAATTGGAATTTAACACCATCCTTTTTATCTAGTGATACAGAGGCAACTCTATCAACAGAATTCAAAAATAATTTCAAATTTATCTCTAATTTTTTTTGATTATTTTTTGGGATAACCTGAATGTAATTTGGAAACTTGCCATCAATTAATTTTGAAATTAAAATGCTATTTTTTAACTCAAACTTAATTTTAGATTTTATATTTGAAATTTTAACATCCCCATCATAATTATCTAGCAAAGAGCATAATTGAAAAATAGTTTTTTTTGGTAAAATTACAGGATCAAAATCAATTTTTTTATCTAATCTAATTTTTGAAATAGACATTCGGTGACTATCAGTGGCTGCAGCAGTAAGATAATTTTTTTCTTCAACTTCTGTTTGGTGAAGATAAATCCCACTTAAGTAATGTCTAGTTTCATCATTTGAAACAGAAAATTTGCATTTGTTTAAAAGTTTTAAAAGTTGTTTTGACTTTATTAAAAATTCATTTTGATCAAAATTTTCGTCTGTCAGTGGAAATTCTGAAGCACTAATACAATTAAGATTAAAAATAGATTTTTCAGATTCAACATGTAATTTACTTGTATCTGTCAAAGTTAGATTAATTTTTTTTTCAGAAGAAAATTTCCTAATAATATCATACATAATGGATGAAGTAGTGGTTGTTTTACCTTCCTCTAAAACTTCTATATTTTCAATCTGATGAATAAAGATTAAATCCAAATCAGTGGCTGTAATTGTTAACTTATCTTTTTTAGCATCTAACAAAATATTTGATAAGATTGGTAATGTGCTTCTTTTTTCTATAACCCCCTGACAATAATTTAGAGCTTGCTGTAAGTCTTGTTGATTTACACTAAATTTCATTCTGATTATTATATAATATTTGGTTTTTGAGCTTATTGATATTTTCAACCATTTCAGCATCCTTTTCTTTGAGTTTTTCAATAGTTCTAACTGAATGGATTATTGTTGTATGATCTCGATTAGAAAACTCCCTTCCAATTTCAGGTAAAGATTTTGAAGTCAAAATTTTTGTTAAATATATTGCTGTTTGCCTAGGTCGAACTAAATATCTAGATCTTCGAGATGATAACATTTCATTTTTACTTATCTTAAAGAATTTGCAGACTAAAGTTTGGATTAGATCTATTGTAACTTTGTTTTCTGATATATTTAATAAATCTTTTAATATAGTTTTAGTTTCAGATAAATTTGGAATTTTATTATATATTCTTGAAAAAGATACTATTCGATTAATTGCACCAGTTAATTCTCTAATATTATTTGTAATTTCTTTACTAATAAAATCTTGAATATCTTTTGAGATTTTAACCTTTTCACTATAAAGATTGTTTAATTCATCAGTTTTTTTTTCAACAATTTTTTTTCTTAACTCATAATCGGGTTTCTGAATATCAACCACTAAACCACCAGAAAATCTTGACTTAATTCTTTCTTGTATTCTTAATAACTTGTTAGGAGCCCTATCTGCTGACATAATAATCTGAGAGCCTTTATCTAACAATGCATTAAAAGTATGAAAAAATTCCTCCTGCATTGCCTCTTTACCGTTCATAAATTGTATATCGTCTATTAATAAAATATCTGTATTTCTGAAATACTCTTTAAATTTTACCATATCGTTTGCTTTGATAGATTTTACAAATTGATACATGAAACGCTCAGCTGAAATAAACATTACTTTGTTCTCTTTTTTTAACTCAAGACCAATAGAATTAAGTAAGTGTGTTTTTCCCATTCCTACTCCACCATAAATATAAAGCGGATTATAATTAGAAATATTTTCACAAACTTTTAGAGAAGCTTCGTACGCTAGCTTATTACTTGATCCAGTTATAAAGTTATCAAATCTCTTGTTTGGATCTATACGATTATACTGAAGATATGAGTCCTTTATAAAGGAGATATTTTCTCTTTCTTCTAATTGATTAATTCCAATTTCTTTTTGATTAATTTTTTCTTTTTTTTCAATAATTTTGAACTCAATTCTAACTATTTCTTTTTTATAGGTTCTAATAGATTGTAGGATCTGATCCAGATAACGTGAGGTAATCCAATCACGAATAAATCTTGTAGGTACGGATAACAAAAGATAATTACTAAATTCTTCTACGAATTCAATTTTTTTAAGCCAACTTTCATAAATATCTGCACCTAATTTAGTTTTTATTTCAGATTGAATAAGAGTCCAATCTAAATTATTTGAATTTAAGTTTTTGTTTTTAAAAGAGTTATTCATTTATTTGGGGAACGTTCAGTTAGAACCATAATGTAATTATTGCAACAAATAATTTTAAAAAAAATAAAAAAAATAAAATCTAGGATTGTGTGAAATGTTATTTTTAAAAAATATTTATTGACGAAATTTTTTTTTATGTATTAGAAAAAATGAAATTTTTAATTGAATTAAATGTTTAAATAATTTTACTAAATCTAAATATTGTAAACATGAGTTCTTAATTCATATATAGTGCGTATGCTTTCAGTTGAATCAACTATAAGTATAAAGATCTAAATTAAAGTTATCTTCTTTGTTATTCTAGATACGTTTCTTGATGCATTTTGCTTTTTAATCACGCCTGTTTTTGCAATTTTCATAAGTTCAGAATTCAACTTAGGTAAGAATTTAATAGCTTCTGACTTTTTTTTACCTTCAATTAAAAGATTCATTTTTTTTAATGCATTTTTATATCTACTTTTCCTAGCTTTATTAACTATTGTTTGTTTAGATATTCTTCTAATTCTCTTAATTGCTGATTTTGTATTCGCCATATGCGCAGGGGTATAGCTTGGGAATTAATTTTGGTCAATCAAATAATTTATTATTTTTGACAAATATCACAAAAAAAGGTGGACCTGTTAGAAATAACTTTTTTTTGAATTACTCCTACACATTTAAATCGCTTACAGCTTAATCCATTTCTTTCATAAACTTTGAAATTTTTTTGAAAAGAACCGTTTTTACCAGATAAATTTTTAAAATCTTTTATGCTTGATCCACCCTTTTTAATTGCATTCATGAGAACTTTTTTAGAGATATTAATTATTTTCTCACAATCATTTTTTTTTAAAAGACCTACTTTTTTGTTTGGATTAATTTTACTTAAAAACAAAATTTCATTTGCATATATGTTACCAATTCCGGAGACAAAATTTTGATCTAATAAATAATTTTTAATATTTTTTTCTTTTCCTTTAAAAAAAGAAAATACATATTCTAAGTTAAATTTTGATTGAAAAGGTTCAGGACCTAAATGTCTAAATCTTTTTTTGAGTAAATTTAAATTTTTTATTATTTGAAAAAAACCAAACCTTCTTGGGTCATTATAAATAATCTTAGAATTTTCAAATATAATTTCTATGTGATTATGCTTTGGAGGTAAAATTGGAGAATGATAAAAGCTGGTATTTGTTAAATTATTTTTTTTATTGAGATTAATTAAATGTATTGTTCCTGACATTCCAAGATGGACCAAGCAGTAAGAATTATTGGACAAATGCAAAATTAAATATTTAGAAAATCTATCTATTTTTATTACTTTTTGGCCTATTAAAAAACTTTTAAAATTTAAAGGTATTTTAATTCTTAAATTTCTATTTCTAATTATTACTTTTTTTATCTTTTTTTGTTTAATATTTTTGTGCAAAGACTTTCTAACAACTTCTACTTCTGGTAATTCTGGCATTTAATACTATATTCAATATATATATTTATAATTATGCAACAATACCTTCAAAATAAAAAAGGACTAGTAAAGAGTGTTTTTGATCAGGTTTATGATCAATATGATCTCATGAATGACTTTATGTCATTAGGTGTTCACCGATTGTGGAAAAAGAATTTAATAAATATGATGTGTCCATCTCTAAATCATAAATTAATTGATGTGGGGTGTGGAACTGGAGATATAGCAAAGTATTATTTAAAAAATGTAAATGAAAATTCACATATTACTTGTGTTGATCCTAATAATGGCATGGTCAAGAAAGGTAAAGAAAAATTAAGTAAATTTAAAAATTTGAACTGGGTTATTGCACCTGCAGAAAAACTTCCATTACCTGAAAATTCGTTTGACTTTTATACTATAAGTTTTGGTTTAAGAAATACTAAAAATTTGAACAAGGCTTTATCTGAGGCTTATAGAGTACTAAAACCTGGTGGCCGATACATGTGTCTTGAGTTTTCAAAAATACAAAACTCAAGCTTAGATATGATTTATAAAAATTATTCCAAACTTTTACCATCAATTGGGAAACTTATAGTTGGTGAGAAAAAACCTTATGAGTATCTAGTTAAAAGTATTGAAAATTTTATTAATCAAGATGAGTTACTTGATTTAATGGCTCAAAATGGCTTTCAAAAATGTTCTTATCGAAATTTATCTGGTGGTATTGTTTCTATACATAGTGGGTGGAAAATTTGATGTTTAAAAAATTAATAATTTTATTTAAGCTAGGTAGAAAAGTAGCAAAATCTGACATTTTAAATATAACTTCTAAATTCAAGGAGCCACCCTTAGCTGTAAAAATATTATTTAAAATTTTATCTTTTTCTTTTTCACCAAAAAATAATATGCATAACACAATCGATGAGGGTCAGCGATTATCTAATTCACTTGAGTCAATGGGTACAACTTTCATCAAACTTGGTCAGTTTCTAGCTACAAGACCGGATATAATTGGTGAAGAACTTTCCAAAAAACTTGAAAACCTCCAAGATAAATTACCACCATTTTCTTTAATTCAAGCAAAAGAAATAATCAAAAATGATCTTGGAAACGAAACTTATGACTCTATAATTGATTTAAGTGAACCAGTGGCCGCTGCTTCAATAGCCCAAGTACATAAAGCACAAATTAATGATAACGGAACAATAAAAGATGTTGCTATTAAAATTTTAAGACCAGAGATTAAAAAAATATTCAATGAAGAAATAGATGCTATTATGCTTTTTGCTTTTTTAGTTGAATCTTTAATTAAAAAAACAAAGAGACTTAAGTTAGTTGAGGTAGTTTTTTTATTAAAAGAAATAACAAACCTTGAAATGGATCTTAGATTTGAAGCTGCAGCCGCTAATGAATACGCAGAAAATACAAAAAATGATGTTGGATTCAGAGTTCCTCAAATTTATTGGAATTTTACTAGCGAAAATGTAATGACACTTGATTGGGTTGAGGGTATTTCAATAAGGGAAACTCAGGAACTTAAAAAACGAAATTTTAATACAGAAAAAATAGCTGAGGATATTATTCAAAATTTTTTAAGACATGCAGTTAGGGATGGTTTTTTTCATGCTGATATGCATCAAGGAAATATATTTATAGATAATAACGGACATATTGTTCCTATTGATTTTGGAATAATGGGAAGACTTGATAAAATGAGTAAAAGATTTTTAGCTGAAATACTATTTGGATTTATTCAAAGAGATTATCGTAAAGTTGCAGAAGTTCACTTAATCGCTGGTTTAGTTCCAAAAGAAGTGCCTATCGATGATCTGGCTCAAGCACTAAGGTCAATAGGAGAACCAATTTTCGGCCAAGCAGTTAAGGATATCTCTGGAGGAAAATTATTGAAACAATTATTTGATGTGACAGAAAAATTTAATATGCAGACCCAACCTCAACTTCTAATGTTACAAAAAACAATGGTAGTAGTTGAAGGTGTAGCACGGAAATTAAATCCTAATACAAACATTTGGACTACGTCAAAACCTGTTCTCGAAAGTTGGTTGAAAGAAACCAAAGATCCAATGACAACTCTTAATGAGACTCTACAAAACACATCTGAAGTAATAAAAAGATTACCTGAATTTCCTGAAATTATGGATAAAGCCAATCAAGCCCTTACTTATCTGGCTAGTGGACAAATTCCACAACACTCAAACTCTTATACTGCTTTAAATACCAAAAAAGCTGAAATGACTGCTTTTAGAAATCAATCTATAATTAGTTTATTAGTCCTTGTAATTTTTGGCCTATTGGTATTTTAATTCAATCGATGAATAATTTGAATAATAAAAAAATCTTACTAATAATTTGTGGTGGAATAGCTGCTTATAAAAGTCTTGAAGTAATAAGACTTTTAAAAAAAGATGGAGTAACTATAAAAACAATTCTTACTAAGAATGGTGCTGAATTTGTAACACCCCTTTCAATTACTTCATTATCTCAATCAAAAGTTTATCAAGATCTTTTTAGCATAGAAAACGAGGCAGAAATGGATCATATAAGCCTTTCAAGATGGGCTGATCTCATTTTAATTGCACCAGCAACAGCTAATACAATATCTAAGCTTGCAAATGGAAATTCTGATGATTTGGCGTCTACAGTTGCTCTCGCTTCAAATAAAAAAATTTTTATTGCTCCTGCAATGAATGTAAGAATGTGGAATCATCAATCTACTAAACAAAATATAGTTAAATTAAAAAATTATGACTATAGACTAATTGGGCCTAAAATTGGAGATATGGCATGTGGTGAATATGGTGAAGGAAAAATGTCAGAACCAAAAGAAATAATAAATGAGCTAGAAAATTATTTTGCAAATTTAAAAACAAACAAAAAATTAAAAGCAATTGTTACTGCAGGGCCTACTAATGAATATATAGATCCAATAAGATTTATTACTAATAAATCGAGTGGAAAACAAGGATATGAAATTGCAAAATCGTTATCAAAAAAAGGTTTTGATACAACATTAATTTCTGGTCCAACAAATTTAGAGGTTAATGATGATATCAATTTAATAAAAATTGAGACAGCGGAGGAAATGTTTCAGGCAACACTAAATAGTTTACCAGCTGATGTTGCTGTATTCTCAGCAGCTGTAGGTGACTATAAACTAAATAAAACTTCTACAATAAAAATAAAAAAGCAAGATAAACTCAATATAGAGTTGGAAAAAAATGTAGATATTCTTAATTATGTATCTAACCATAACTTTTTAAGACCAAAACTTGTCGTCGGCTTTGCTGCAGAAACTGATAATTTAGAAAACTATGCAAATAAAAAACTAAATGAAAAAAATTGTGATTGGATAGTTGCAAATGATGTATCAAACAAAAAAATTGGATTTGAGTCTGATTTTAACGAAGTCTCAATTTTTTATAAAAATAAAAAAACCGATAAAATTAAATTCAGACCTAAGTCTGAAATTTCAGATGAATTAGTTGAAAAAATTATTAATCATTTAAACTAATGATTAAAGTTTTAATTAAAAAGTTAAATCCCTCAGTAAAATTACCTTCATATAAGACAAATGGAGCTTCAGGTATGGATTTGATGGCTTTTATAGAAAAACCAATCAATTTAGAACCAGGTAAGTCTTGTCTTGTTCCAACTGGATTAACTGTTGCATTCCCAGAGGAATACGAAATTCAAATTAGACCAAGATCTGGTTTAGCAGCAAAAAATAATATTAGCGTTTTGAATACACCTGGCACAATTGATAGTGATTATAGAGGAGAACTAAAAATTATTTTATTTAATCACGGAAGTGATGATTTTATAATTAATAACAACGACAGAATTGCTCAAATGGTTTTAACTCCAATCGTAAAAATGAAATTAGAGGAAACAAGTGAACTTCCAGAGTCATTAAGAGGTAAGGGAGGCTTTGGCTCAACTGGTAAATGAAAAAAGATTTAAATAAATCTCAAATTGAAAGATTTTCAAGACAATTAGTTCTAAAAAATATAGGTCCAAAAGGACAAAAAAAAATTTTATCATCAAAAGTTCTAATTGTTGGTATTGGTGGTTTAGGCTGTCCTGCTGCAGAAAATTTGGTAAGAGCTGGTATTGGAACAATAGGTCTAATAGACAATGATATTGTTAATCTTTCAAACATTCATAGGCAAAGCTTATTTAATTCAAAAGATGTAAAAAAACCAAAGGTTAGCGTTGCAGCAAAAAAGCTAAAAGAAATAAATCCACTAACAAAGATCGAAACGTATAAATCAAGACTCAATGAAAAAAATATTAACAATATAATTAATAATTACGAAATTATTGTTGATGGCTCTGATAATTTTAAAACTAAATTCTTAATTAATGATTGTTGCATGAAGTTAAAAAAAAAATTGGTAACCGGTGCTATAAGTAAATTTGATGGTCATGTATTTACATTTGATTTTAAAGATAAAAAAACAGCTTCTTTGAAAAATTTTTATCAAGAAAGAGATATTTCTGATGATATTTTAAATTGTGAATTTGAAGGAGTGCTTGGCACAACTGCATCAATAGTAGGTACTATCCAAGCAAATGAAGCCTTAAAGATGATAGTGGAAATTGGCCAAAACTTAAAAAATCAAATATTAATCATAGATCTTTTGAATCTTAATTTTAGAAAAGTTAAATTTAAGAAATAATAATTATGTTTGTGAAAATAAATCTTAAATTAATAATTTTTATTTTTTTTATTTTTTTATTTTCATCAATAATTAATGCTGAAGAAATTTTTTTATCATTAAAAAAAGATAAAGTTAATGTAAGATATGGACCAAGTTTTGATTCACCTGTAAAATTTATTTATAAAAAGATTAATTTACCAATTAAACAAATCGATAAAAAAGAAAATTGGAGAAGAATAATTGATTTTAAAAATAATGGTGGGTGGATACACTGGTCTCAATTAAAATCAATAAACTCGATTATCCCTCTTAAAGATAAAATTTTATATAAAAAACCATCTAAATTTTCAAAACCTTTGGCAAAAATAAATAAAGGAAGAGTACTTGTTATTAAAAAGTGTGAAGACAGTTGGTGTAAAGTTAAAACTGGAAAATTTGATGGATGGATAACAAAAAAAGATATTTGGGGTCAAGTTAATTGACCTTTTCAACAAATATGAACGGGTTTAATTATTTTTGTTGAGCACAAATATCTTTAACAACAGGTGTATTGGCGCAATCACCACATTTTGTTTTTTGTACAATACAACCATCATCAAGTATCTCAACATCAACAACTCTTTCACACTTTGAACAAGTTGAAGAAATAGTTAATCCACATTTTTTACAATTATAATTTTCGATTTGCATACTACTAAACTAAATATGAAATATAGACATTCAAGAAAAATCAGTGAGAACAATTATCATTTGCACATTTTTTTTGCGAATAATTATTATTATCACATTTTATTAAGTGAAATAATTTTTGATGTTTTATTAGCTTGTATTTATTTTTTAGACTTACTTGCCCACCATTTATCTAAAATAAAGTACCAAATAGAATTAGCTATTGGTTCAACTATAGCATCGGTTAATGCTACAGCAAATGATACATCTGCAACTAACATTAAAACCGTAATAGCAATTATAAAGTGTCCAATAGTATAAATTACAGTTCGTAATAAAGAACCTTTGTTATTTTGATAAATATTTTGAGCTGCTTGAAATATGCCGTTTGTAACTTCCATTAGCTTTTAAAAGGACTTTCAAGGACACAAGCAACTAAATGAACTCTTGCCTGTTCACCCCCGTTAAAGAAGTTGTGGTATTTTGTGTTGTTAGTTATCCATACTTTACCATCGGCTGGAAGATGCTTTGCAACATTTTCTATAACCATTGAACAACCTTTGTTTGTGATAATTGGGACATGAAGTCTACATTCTGGATCTTTGTGCCAGCTCAATGTTGATCTAGGTTCTTTTAATAATAGCCTTACTCTTCCCAATTTAAATTTTTTACTCAATGTTTCGTAAACCTCCTTAAAATACGTTTTTTCAAACTCAGGAATTAATTGAGTATATTTTGACTCATCTATATCTATATCTCTTGAAACTTCTTTACCGGTATCATCTGCAATAGTCCAATATTTACCCCTAATATTGTTTCCTCTTATAGAATTTTCATCATTTGGTATTTGATTAATTGGTATGGCTCCAAAATGTGTGACGCCTGGCGAGTTAAATTTTTTATTTTCTAAAATTTTATTCAAATCATCTCTTAATTTTAATATATCGAAATTTAAATTAGGGACTTCATAAAAGTCCTCAAAGTTTGTAGTTGTCATATTATATTCTTTTTTAGTTGATTAATTTAATTTTAAATCAAATCTATCTGCATTCATAACTTTAACCCATGCAGCAACAAAATCTTTAACAAATTTATCCTGTGAATCTTCACATGCATAAACTTCAGCTAAAGCTCTTAATTGTGAATTTGAGCCAAAAATTAAATCAACACGAGTACCTTCCCATTTAGCTTTTTTTGTTTTTCTATCACTACCAATAAATTTTTGTTCAGATTTGTCAGTTTCTTTCCATGTCGTGTTCATATCTAATAAATTTGTAAAATAATCATTTGTAAGTGTTTCGGGTTTTTTTGTGAAAACACCATCTTTTGAATTATCAAAGTTAGTATTTAAAACACGCATACCACCTATTAAAACAGTCATTTCAGGGGCCGTGAGACCCATTAATTGTGCTTTATCAATTAATTTTTCTTCTGAGGATACATTTGATGCACCTCCATTTAGATAGTTTCTAAAACCATCCGCTTGTGGTTCAAGCAATCCAAATGAGTTAATGTCTGTTTGATCTTGCCTAGCATCTCCTCTTCCAGCAGAAAAAGGCACATTAATTTTATGCCCCGCTTTTTTAGCAGCCATTTCTATACCAACGCCGCCAGCCAAAACAATAAGGTCGGCCATAGAAACATTTTTCTTTTTGCTATCAAATTTATTTTTTACTTTTTTAAGAGCAGAAATAATTTTTGAAAGCTTTGTTGGATTGTTAACTTTCCAATTTTTTTGTGGTTCTAATAAAATTCTAGCACCATTAGCTCCGCCTCTTTTGTCTGATCCTCTAAAAGTTGAAGCAGAAGCCCAAGCTGTAGAAACCATTTCAGAAATTGATAATTTTGATTTTATAATCATCGATTTTAAGTCTTTAATATCTTTTGAACTTAATTTGTATTTTGGTTTATCTATTGGATCTTGCCAAATTAATTCTTCCTTAGGAACATCACTACCTAAATAGCAAGCTTTAGGACCCATATCTCTGTGAGTTAGTTTAAACCAGGCCCTAGCAAATGCATCATGAAACTCTTTTGGATTTTCATGAAAATGTTTTGTAATAGGACCATAACTTGGATCAACTTTTAATGAAATATCTGTAGTTTGCATCATTGGTGGGTGAAGCAAATTTTTATCGTGTGCATCTGGAACCATTTTAATTTCCTGTCCATTTTTCTTTGGTGTCCATTGATGAGCACCTGCTGGGCTTTTTGTGAGTTCCCATTCATGACCATATAGACAATCAAGATACCCCATATCCCATTTAATTGGATTTTGAGTCCATGCGCCCTCTATACCACTACTAATAGTGTCCACACCTTTTCCAGATTTATAACCACTATTCCATCCAGTGGCTTGATCTTGAATTTTTGATGCTTCTGGATCTGGTCCTTTATGAGATTCTGGCGCTGCACCATGTGATTTACCAAATGTATGACCTCCTGCCACTAATGCTGCCGTTTCGTAATCATTCATTGCCATTCTTCCAAATGTTTCTCTGATATCATGAGCTGCGAGCAGTGGATCTGGATTTGCATCAGGTCCTTGAGGATTTACATATATTAGCCCCATATGAGAAGCACCTAAAGGCTGTTCTAAATCTCTTTTACCACTATATCGTTTTACGTCTAACATTTCTTTTTCTGAACCCCAATAAATATCATCTTCAGGCTCCCAAATGTCTACTCTACCAGCTCCAAAACCAAATGTTTTAAAACCCATTGAATCCAATGCTACATTACCAACTAAGATAAAAAGATCTGCCCAGGATATTTTTTTTCCGTATTTTTGTTTTATTGGCCATAAAAGTAATCTAGCTTTATCTAAGTTAACATTATCTGGCCAAGAATTTAATGGTGCAAAACGTTGATTACCTGTTCCAGCTCCACCTCTTCCATCACCTGTTCTATAAGTTCCTGCTGCATGCCATGCGAGCCTTATAAATAATGGACCGTAATGTCCATAATCTGCAGGCCACCAGTCCTGAGAGTTGGTCATTAATTTTTTCAAATCTTTTTTTAAAGCTTTGAAATTTAGTTTTTTAAATTCTTTCGAGTACTTAAACTTTTTATCCATTGGATTTGATAAACTTGAGTGTTGGCTAAGAATTTTAAGATTTAAACTGTTGGGCCAAAAATCTCTATTGGTTTGACCTCTTCCTGCAGAAAACTTTGCTGGGGTTCCTGCCCCTGTGAATGGACATTTGCTTAATTCTTTAGCTTTAAAAGATTTACTTTTTAAATTCTCAGTGCTCATAGATGTCTCCTTAAGTTTAAATAAATCTAGTTTATAACCATTCTAAATAAGTGTCAATTGTATAAAAATGACGCTAAATTATTTGAGTAATTAATCTTCTAGCTTGACTAGAACTTCTATAGATTTTATTTTTTTTCCATTAACTTTTTTTAAAATATTAATAGGTCCAACATCGGAATTATCTAAATCAATTAACTTTTCTTCTTTCAAATCATAAAAATGGTGATGATCTGAGACGTTTGTGTCAAAATAAGTTTGATTAGAATTAATTGGAATTTGCTTTAAATATCCTTTTTTTTCAAAAGCGTGAACAGTATTATAAATGGTTGCTAAAGAAATTTTGTTATTTAATTGTTTTTTAATTTTATTTGCTAAATTGTTGATAGTGAAATGGAATGTTTTTTCAGTATCAAATAAAACTTCACATATTTGAAGCCTCTGTTTAGTGGGTCTTAGTCCTGAATTTCTTAATTTTTCAATGTATTTCAATGTTTTATATAATGTTTGTTATAATTGTTCTAAACTAGGATTAAAAGTATATTATATATTGATAAAATCAAGTAAATAAGAGTACTCAATTTTATGAAAAAAAATTCATACTCATATGAAGAACTAATTAATTGTGGCAATGGTCAGTTATTTGGTTCTGGTAACGCTAAATTACCTCTTCCACCAATGTTGATGTTTGATAGAATTACAGAAATTAATGATAACAGCGGAGCATTTAAAAAAGGGTCGCTAAAAGCTGAATTGGACATTAAAAAAGATCTTTGGTTTTTTGATTGTCATTTTAATGGAGATCCAGTAATGCCGGGATGCCTCGGACTTGATGCTATGTGGCAGTTAGTGGGTTTTTATTTAGGTTGGATTGGAAATCCTGGAAAAGGAAGGGCTCTTGGGGTAGGGACTGTAAAATTTACAGGTGAAGTTTTGCAGAATATAAAATTGGTAAAATATATTATTGATATGAAAAAAATTATGTCTCCTGGAGGAACAACAGTGGGTCTAGCTAATGGGGTTGTCTTAGCAGATGACAAAAAAATTTATTCAGCTGATAGCTTAAAAGTAGGATTATTCAAATAATGAGAAGAGTAGTAGTTACGGGACTAGGAATTGTTTCTTGTTTAGGTAATAATCAAGAGGAAGTTCATCAATCACTTTTAAATTCAAAATCAGGAATTTCATATTCAGAAGAATATAAAGAACATAATCTTAGAAGTCATGTGCATGGCAAGCCCAATATAAAGCTAGAAGATCATATAGATCGAAAAACAATCAGATTTATGGGCTCAGGTTCAGCTTATAATTATATTGCTATGAAAGAAGCAATTAAAGATTCTGGGTTGGAAGAAAAAGAAATTAGTAATTTTAAAACAGGAATTGTTATGGGGTCAGGTGGACCTTCTATTGAAAATGTAATTTTAGCTGCAGATAAAACAAGAGCCAAAACTCCAAAATTAATGGGACCTTTTGTTGTTCCAAGAACCATGGCTAGCACAGCTTCCGCAACACTTGCTGTTCCATTTAAAATTAAAGGTACTAATTACACAATGAGTTCTGCGTGTGCAACTAGTGGACATTGCATTGGTAATTCTATGGAATTAATTCAAATGGGCAAACAAGATATTGTTTTTGCAGGAGGTAGTGAAGAAATACACTGGGCAATGACTGCTATGTTTGATGCAATGACAGCTTTATCATCAAAATACAATGAAACTCCAGAGACAGCATCAAGAGCTTATGATAAAACTAGAGATGGCTTTGTAATTGCAGGTGGTGGTGGGGTATTAGTACTTGAAGAATATGAACATGCTAAAGCTAGAGGTGCAAAAATTTATGCAGAATTAACAGGTTATGGCGCAACATCAGATGGGTACGATATGGTGGCACCATCAGGTGAAGGAGCTGTAAGATGTATGCAAATGGCAATGGCAACAGCTAAGAATAAAGTTGATTATATAAATACTCACGGAACCTCTACTCCTGTTGGTGATATTACAGAACTTAATGCAGTTAAAAGTACTTTCGGAGATAATATTCCAAAGATTAGTTCAACTAAATCTTTATCAGGCCATCCATTGGGGGCCGCATCAGTACATGAAGCTATTTATTGTTTAATTATGATGAAAAATAATTTCATCACTGGCTCAGCAAATATAAATGAATTAGACGAAGAGGCTAAAAAATTCCCTATTGTTACTAAAACAGAGACTGGAGTAACTTTAAATACAATTATGTCGAATAGTTTTGGTTTTGGAGGAACTAATGCTGCTTTAATTTTTGAGAAGGTTTAAATTATGAGTTTGATGAAAGGTAAAAAAGGACTAATCATGGGTGTTGCTAATGAAAGATCTATTGCTTGGGGTATTTCACAAAAATTAGCAGAGGCAGGCGCAGAACTTGCTTTCACTTACCTTGGTGATGCTTTAAAAAAAAGAGTAATCCCATTAGCTGAAAAATTAAATTCAAAAACAACATTTAGTTGTGACGTTGAAAAAAAAGATGAAGTAGTAAAGATGTTTGAAGATATTGAATCTAATTGGGGTAAAATTGATTTTGTTGTTCATGCTGTCGCCTTCTCAGATAAATCGGAATTATCAGGTGAATATTTAAATACTACAAGAGAGAATTTTTTAAGAAGTATGTTGATTTCGTGCTTTTCATTTACTGAGGTTGCAAAAGAAGCCTCAAAGGTAATGAAAGAGGGTGGTAGCATGTTAACTTTAACTTACGAGTCTAATAAAGCGATTCCAAATTATAATGTAATGGGAGTTTGCAAGTCAGCTCTCGAAGCGAGTGTAAAGTATTTAGCTAGAGATTTAGGTGCTAAAGGCATAAGAGTTAATGCAATAAGTGCTGGTCCCATCAAAACTTTAGCTGCATCTGCAATAGGGGATGCAAAATTTTTATATAAATGGAACGAAGACCATTCTTTTCTTAAAAGAAATGTAGATATCCATGATGTTGGAAATTCTGCATTATATTTACTAAGTAAACTTGCAAACGGTGTTACTGGTGAAATTCATTATGTTGATGCTGGGTATAATAAAGTTGGAATGCCAGATCCAAAAAATATAACCTAATTAAATTTGCATCAATTTCTAAAATTTTTATATTCTTTAAACATTCCATTTTTCAAAAGAATAATACCAAGTTTTATAAAAAGATTTTCCTTAATAAAAAAAAATAGGATCATAGATATCCATTTTGGAAAAATTAAATTAGACTTAACACAAGCAATCGATAGAGAAATTTATTTAAGCGGTTTTTATGAAAAAGACCAATTAAATTATTTAAATAAAATTTGTAGTAAAAAAAAAATAGACTATTTTTTTGATATAGGGTCTAATATTGGCTACTATTCATTATATTTTAGAAATATTAGAAATATTTATTCATTCGAACCAAATAAAAATAATTTTCTTAGTCTAAAAGAAAACATCAAAATTAATAACCTAAATATAAAAGCTTATAATTTTGGCTTATCAAGTTCTAATTCCGAAACTGAAATTTGGTATACTGATAAAAAAAAGATGGGGGGTTCTGCAATATTTCAAAAGGACGATCCAGAACTTAAAAAATACAATATGAAAAATATATATCTAGAGAAAATTACAGTAAAAAAACTAGATGATATAATTGATATTAACCAATCAGAAATACTTGTTAAAATTGATGTTGAAAGGCATGAAAAAAAAGTATTAGAGGGTATGGAGAATACAATTAATAATAATAATATTATTTTACAAATTGAGATAGGGGAAGAACAACAAAATGAGGTGTTTGGATATCTAAGAAAATTAAATTTCAAATGGATTAATACTATTAGACATGATCATTATTTCATTAAGGAATAAATTGAAATTTTATTAGCTCTGAGTTGACAAAAGAACTTGTTCTTTGGTTTCATTTATTATTTTGAAACCATTTTTCAACATATAATCAATTGATAAATTTGTTTTTGAACCTTTATCATCTAATAAAACTAAAGAGTTCATATTTAATTTATCTCTGGCAATTTTAATTTCATTTAATTGATGTTCAGAAGCTTCTTTAAATTGACCATCTAGAGAGTCTAAATAGAGAAAGTCAATTTTTTTTTCAAATGATGACAAAAAATTAAGGCTATTATCTGTAATAAAATTTACATAATTTAAATTTTCTTTTACAAATTTTTTAGCATTATTAATGTTTTTTTTTTCTATATCACAAGTAGTTAATGATCCATTGATGTATTTTGCATAATCAGAAAAAATCATGGTACTCATTCCATCTTTCCAATTTATCTTTGAAAAAAAAAGAAATTTTATTTTTCCTCTAGAGCATCCTGTCTCAACTAATGTTTTTAGTCCTCTTTCTTTAGCTTCAAGGAGAGCAAATTTAAAAGACTCAAATCTAATATTCTTAGTGTGGTTATATTTTTTAAGAAACTCCATTAAAATTTTAAGAGCTTGATAATCAAAAAATCAAATTACTTATTCATTAGCCTGTTTCATGGAAAGTTTAACTTTCCCTCTATCAAAACCAATTACTTTAACTTTAACTTCATCACCCTCTTTCACTACATCAGTAACTTTAGCAACTCTTTTGTCAGCTAATTCTGAAATATGAACTAATCCATCTTGTTTTCCTAAGAAGTTAACAAATGCACCAAACTCCATGATTTTCATTACTTTCCCCGAATAAATCTTATTCAGTTCAGCTTTTGCAGTGATGTCTTTAATCATTTGCAATGCAATATTTCTAGACTCCTCATCTGGAGCGGCAACTGTAACCACTCCTTCATCATTAACATCAACTTTTGCACCTGATTTTTCAACTATTTCTCTAATAGTTGCACCACCTTTTCCAATTACTGCAGCAATATCCTTTTTATCAACATTTACCTTTTCCATTTTTGGTGTATGTTTTCCAACATCAGCTCTTGATGCTGATAATGCTTTATTCATTTCACCTAAAATGTGAACTCTTCCATCCTTAGCTTGACTAAGTGCTTGTTCCATGATTTCAAATGTAATACCTGTGATCTTAATATCCATTTGAAGTGAAGTAATTCCATCTTTTGTTCCAGCAACTTTAAAATCCATGTCTCCCAAATGATCTTCATCACCTAATATGTCTGATAAAACACTAAAATCATCTCCCTCCTTAATTAAACCCATTGCAATACCTGCAACTGGTTCTTTAATTGGAACTCCAGCATCCATCAAAGCTAAAGATGTTCCACACACAGTTGCCATTGAAGAAGAACCATTTGATTCTGTAATCTCTGACACAATTCTAAATGTGTATGGAAAAGTCTCTTTTGAAGGTAATGAGGAGTTAATTGCTCTCCAAGCAAGTTTACCATGACCAATTTCTCGTCTCCCTGTTCCAATTCTTCCTGTTTCACCAACTGAAAAAGGAGGAAAGTTATAGTGAAGCATAAATCTTTCTCTTTGAAGACCATCTAAACTTTCAATTCTTTGTTCATCATCAGATGTGCCTAAAGTAGCAGTCACAATTGCTTGTGTTTCTCCTCTTGTAAACAATGCCGAACCATGTGTTCTTGGCAAAACACCAACTTCACATTCTATTGGTCTAACATCTGATAAACCTCTGCCATCTATTCTATTTTTGTTTTTAAGAATATCAGTTCTAACAATTGATTTTTCAAGATTTTTTAACTGACTATTTACATCGAGATCAGTATAATTTTCATCCTCTTCATAAAGTTTTTTAGCTTTGTCTGTTATCTCTGATATTTGATTTGATCTATCTTGTTTATCTTTTGTAGCAAAAGCTTTTTTAAGATCATCCGTAAATGTTACCTCAAGTTTTTTCTTAACTTCAGATAAATCTTTCTTTTCAACAGTCCACTCTGGTTTTCTACAATCTTTTGCAAGTTCCTCTATCATTTTAATTATGGGAACAAATCCTTCGTGACCAAATTTAACAGCATTTAACATTTCTTCTTCTGTTAAACCATTTGCTTCAGACTCAACCATTAAAACAGCATCTTTAGTGCCTGCTACAACTAAATCTAAACTTGAGTTTTCTAATTCATCTTTTGACGGGTTAAGAATATACTTTCCATCGACAAAACCTACTCTGGAAGCACCTACAGGACCCATAAATGGCATTCCTGAAATGGCCAGTGCAGCAGATGAAGCGGTAATTGCCAAAATATCTGGTTGATTTTCTTTATCATAAGAAATCACAGTGGGTAGCAACTGAACTTCATTCTTAAATTCATCAGGAAATAAAGGTCTGATTGGTCTATCAATTAATCTTGAGATTAATGTTTCACTCTCAGTTGGTCTTGCTTCTCTTTTAAAATATCCACCAGGGATTTTTCCTCCAGCATAATATTTTTCTTGGTAGTTAACTGATAAAGGAAAGTAATCCATATCTGGATTAACTTTCTTTGCACCTACTACTGTTGCTAGAATAACTGTTTCACCACAAGAAGCAATAATTGCTCCGTCTGCCTGTCTTGCCACTTTGCCTGTTTCTAAACTTATCTTTTTTCCTGCTACTTCAATTTCCTTCTTATATACTTTAAACATTTCATTTCCATTTCGTTTCGTTCGTTTCGTTCCATTCCATTCTATCTATCTTGACTTTTATTTTCTCAAATTCAATTTCGACAGTACATTTTTGTAAGAATCCATTTTATTTTTCTTTAAGTATTCTAACAATTTTTTTCTTTTGTTAACAGCTCTCAACAATCCAACTGATGAATGTTTGTCTTTCTTAAATTGTTTAACGTGTTGTGAGAGATTTTCGATTTTTTCTGTTAATAAAGCTATTTGAATTTCTGAAGATCCAGTATCTTTATCATGTATAGCTAATTCTTGTACCTTTTTATTCATGTATTTTTTTTCCTATTTATTTGTTTGTTTGATTAAATTTTCTATTTTTTCTGCATACTCAAAAGATTCATCTTTTCTGAAAAGCAATTTTGGCAAAAATTTCATATCTACTTTTTTTGATAAAATTTTTCTAATCAAAAATGAATATTCTTTCAAAACATATATTATTTCTTCGGCATTTTTCCCTCCTAAAGGAAGAACATATGCTTTAGCAATTTTTAAATCTTGGCTCATTTTAACTTCAGTTACTGTTATAGTATTTGTTTCTAAATTTGGAACTTTAGCCTCATTTCTCAAAAAAATCATGCTTAAAGACTGTTTAATCATTTCACCTACTCTTAATTGTCTTTGAGAAACTGGTTTTCCTATTCTATCTGCCATTAAATTGACCTCTCGGTAGATGTAACACTAAAAGCTTCTATTGTATCATTTTTTTGAAAATCAATATAATCCTTAACAGTAATTCCACATTCCTGTCCATTGCTAACCTGTTTTACTTGATTTTTTTCTCTAAATAAAGTTCCAATCTTTCCAGTGTAAATAATACTACCATCTCTTATAATTCTAACCTCAGAGCTACTTACTATTTCGCCTTCAATAACCTTTGAACCAGCTACTTTTCCTGCACCTGAAACCTTAAATATTTCCAAAATTTGTGCAGTGCCTACAATTGTCTCTTTTATATCAGGTGTTAATAAACCTGACATTTTTTGTTTAATATAATCTAATACTTCATAAATAATATTATATGATGAAATCTTAATTCTTTCATTTTCAGCAAGTTTTTTAGCTTCTTTACTTGGCTTAACATTAAAAGCAATTAAAACAGCATTTGAAGCTTTAGCTAAAGTAACATCAGTTTCTGTTACCATTCCAATGTCTGATAAAATTATTTTTGGTTTTACTTCATCATGTTTAATATGGCTAATAGCATTTTTAATTGCCTCTGATGATCCGTGAACATCTGACTTAATTATTAAATTTAATTCCTCAATTGCTTTATCCGAAAATGCTGAGTCTTGAGTTGCAAAAGTAAGTGGATTTTTTCCCTCTTTTTTTTCTTCAGTTCTGTTTTGACTTAAATTTTTGGCTTCTTTTTCATTGTTAAGAACAATAAAATCATCTCCAGCTTTTGCTGCACCATTAATACCCAAAATTTCTACAGGAGTTGATGGCAAGGCCTCATTAATGTTTGTGCCCTTATCATTAATAATTGCTCTAATTTTTCCCCATTTTAATCCACTTACAAAAAAATCTCCTTTTTTGAGAGTTCCGGTTGTCACGATAATTGTCGCTACTGGTCCTCTTCCAGTATCAATTTTTGACTCTAAAACAACTCCTGTTGCTTTTGACTCGAAATCCGTTTTAAGATCAAGAATTTCAGCCTGTAAAATTATTGCTTCTACTAATTTATCTAAATTCAATTTATTTTTAGCAGAAATCTCAACCATTAAAGTATCCCCTGACAAATCTTCTGCTATTAACTCATACTCAAGTAACTGATTTTTTATTTTTTGTGGATCAGCCTCAGGTAAATCACATTTATTTATTGCTACAACGATTGGTACATTGGCTGCTTTAGCGTGCTTAATAGACTCGACTGTTTGAGGTTTGACACCATCATCTGCTGCTACAACTAAAACTACAATGTCAGTTAGTTTTGATCCTCTTGCCCTCATTTCAGTAAAAGCTGCATGTCCAGGTGTATCAATGAATGTCAATTTGTTCGATCCGCTTTCAATTTGATAAGCACCAATATGTTGGGTAATACCACCAAACTCCCCAGAAACTACGTTTGCACTTCTTAAAACATCTAAAACAGACGTTTTACCATGATCTACGTGACCCATAACAGTTACGATTGGAGGCCTATTTTTTAAATTCTCTACTCTGGTGGCTTTAATTTTTTGAATTATTTCTTCTGCTTTTTCTTCTCGTATTGGATTGTGACCAAATTCTTTCACTAAGTATTCAGCTGTATCCGCAGCTAATGTTTGATTGATTGTTACAGTTACACCCATACCAAATAGAAATTTTATGACATTACTTGATTGTTCAGCCATTCTATTAGCTAACTCTCTAACTGTAATTGCCTCTGGGATATTTACATCTCTTTTAATTGGCTTTAAATTTTCTTTAATTTCTTCTTTATTGGTATTTTTTAGTTCTTTTTGTCTCGCTCTTTTAACTGATGCTAAACTTCTTTCTCTAGTTTCAATTTCGTCACTTAATGCCCTTGAAACTGTAAGTTTAACCTGCCTTTTATTTCCTCCTAATTTATTTTTTTTATCATTATCATTATCACCTTTGATTTTCTTTGTAGCCCTTTGTTCAGCAAGTTTTCGTCTCTCAAAACTTGAAGGCGTAGCTGCTGTTTTAGACAAAAAATTAGGCTTTAAATTTGATCCATATTTAAAATTTGAAGAAGGCGATTTAGAACTAAAAGATTTGTTTAATCCAATTTTTTCTGGAGCTCTTCCAGTTTTTTTTTCAATTATAACAGTTTTTTTTCCTTGAGATTTTGATTTTTCAATATTTTTAAAAGACTTCTTGAGATTGCCAGAAATTGTAAGTTTTGTTTTTTTGTTTTCCATTTTTCATCCCTCAATCTTTATAAATTATATTTCTTGCTGACATTATTAGGTTATCTGCTTCCTCTTTAGATAAAGCAAAGTCCTCTAAATATCCTTGAATTCTTATTTTTTCACCTTTAATAACATCAAAACCACCTGTTAACTCATCAGAAGCCAAATCAGCAAAATCTCCTAAATTTAAAATTTTCTGTTCACCAAGTGTAACTAGCATACCTGGAGTTAATCCTTTAAGATTTATTAAATTATCTGCTAATCCTAAATCTTTTATTCTCTGTGATATATCTTCTTGATCTTTTTGATAAAATTCATTTGCTCTCTCAATTAAAGCTTTTGCTGTATCTTCTTCAATTCCCTCAATTTTTATCAAATTGTCTACGGAACTATCTTTGATGTCGTCAATACTTGAAAAACCTTCTGCAACTAGTAATTGTCCTAAAGTTTCATCTAGTTCTAAATTTTTTACAAAGTTATCTGTTTTTTCTTTAAATTCAAATTGTCGTCTCTCAGAATCCTCTTGATCTGTCATTATGTTGATTTCATAATTTATTAATTTTGTAGCCAACCTCACATTTTGACCTCTTCTACCAATTGCTTTACTTAAATTTTCTTCTGTTAAAATTACATCAAGTTTTTTTCTTTCAATGTCGACGTTAACCCTTTGAACTTCTGCCGGAGATAAAGCATTTGAAACTAAAATTGCTACATCTTCTGACCAATTTACAATATCAATTTTTTCACCTTGTAATTCATTTACAACAGCTTGAACTCTTGACCCTCTCATTCCAACACATGCTCCGACTGGATCTAATGATGTATCGACAGCTTTAACACAAATTTTAGCTCTACTTCCTGGATCTCTTGAAGAGGATTTAATTTCAATTAAACCATCATATATCTCAGGAACTTCTTGTACAAATAATTGTTCCATAAATTTAGGATGAGCTCTTGATAAAAATATTTGTTGACCTCTTTGTTCTCTTCTTACATCATAACAATAAGCTTTAATTCTGTCTCCAGCCTTTATATTTTCTCTGGGAATTAATTCATTTTTCTGAACAATAGCCTCTGTTCTCCCTAGATCAACTATAACATTTCCAAATTCTAATCTTTTTACTATTCCACTTAATATTGTATCTTTCTTATCTATAAAATCATTAAATTGTCTTTCTCTTTCAGCCTCTCTAACATTAAAACTAATAACCTGTTTAGCTGTTTGTGCAGCTATTCTTCCAAAGTCAAAAGAAGGTAAAGGTTGTAAGATTTCCTCTCCAATTTTTTTATCTTTATTTAACTCATTAAGGTTTATAGCATCCTCTAATTTAATCTCAGTATTTGAATTTTCAGGATTTTCAGAGATTATTAGTTTTCTAAAAATTTCTATATTGCCATTATCCCTATCAATCAAAACTTTAATTTCATTATCCTGGCCAAACTTTGATTTTGCCGCTTTAGCAATTCCAGTTTCCATTGAACTAATTATTAGTTCTTTATCTATTGATTTTTCTAAAGCTACAGCTTCAGCAATTCTTAATAATTCAAGTTTGTCTGCTCTTTTATTTAACATTTCTTTGTTTGCTCCAAAAAAAAATGGGCAAAAGCCCATTTTGTAGGTTCAATAATGTAATTGAAATATAGTAAAGTTTTTTTTTAATTCAACAGAAACTATTTAGAAAAAACATCAGTTTTATCTGTTTTTTCCCACGAAAATGAGCCCATCTCTTCTGGTTTTCTTCCAAAATGACCATATGCTGCTGTTTTTTCATAAATAGGTTTATTTAATTCAAGCATCTCTCTAATTCCTCTTGGACTTAAATCGAAATTTTCTTTAATTTTTTCAACAACAAATTTATTTTTATCTAAATCATTATCAAATAAATCTACATAAATTGACAAAGGTTTAGAAATACCAATAGCATAAGCCAATTGGATTAAACATTTGTCCGATATTTTTGAAGCAACAATATTTTTTGCAATATATCTTGCAGCATAAGCTGCTGATCTGTCAACTTTTGTTGGGTCTTTTCCTGAAAAAGCACCCCCACCATGAGGCGCCGCACCACCATAAGTATCAACTATAATTTTCCGTCCTGTCAATCCACAATCTCCATCAGGACCACCGATTACAAAATTACCTGTAGGATTTACATAAAACTCTTCTTCTTGAAATCCTTCAAGAAAGTTCTTTGGAATAGATTTTAATAAGTATGGTCTCAATAAATCTTTGACTTGTTTTTGATTTACATCGGAGGAATGTTGTGATGATATAACCACAGACTTAACTTTAGTTGGTTTTCCATCGTTATACTCAAAGGTGACTTGACTTTTAGAATCTGGTTCAATATTTTTAAGTTTTCCAGATTTTCTATCTTCTGCCATTAATCTTAAAATTTTATGTGAATAATGAATTGGTGCTGGCATTAATTCATCAGTTTCATTGCATGCAAATCCAAACATTATTCCTTGATCACCTGCCCCTTCATCTTTATTACCTGAAGAATCAACCCCAATTGCAATATCAGCTGATTGGGAATGTAAATGGCTCTCTATTTTTGTTGCTTCTTTCCAAGTAAAACCTTCTTGATCGTAGCCAATATCTTTAATGCAATTTCTAACTTTTTCTATCAGTTCATCCTTTTTAATCTCAGGCCCTCTAACCTCACCAGCTAAAACAACTTTGTTTGTTGTAGTAAGTGTTTCACATGCAACTCTTGAAAATGGATCACCAGATAGGTAACTGTCTACCACCATGTCTGAAATTCTATCTGAAACTTTATCTGGATGACCCTCAGATACCGACTCACTTGTAAAAAGATAATTTTTAAGATTGCTCATTTTTTAAATCTATTAAATGAAAATATCAAAAAAATATACAATAAAATTAACATTAGAAATATTTTGTTTCCAAACTTAGAAAAAATCGTTGGTTGTATACTTTTGCTTCCTTCAAGATCAACATACCCTGATTGACCAAAATTTATATTTTTTTCAATTTGGCCTATAGGATTTATGATTGCTGCAATACCATTATTTGATGATCTAATCACATATTTACCACTTTCTATAGCTCTAAAAATACTATGAACAAAATGTTGCTTCGGACCAATTGATTGACCAAACCAACCATCCTCCGAAATATTTATAATTAAATCAAAATTAGAGTTTTTAAATAGCTTACCAGAATAAATAATTTCATAACAAATTAAAGGCAATATCTTTATTAAAGAATCATGATGATTAATCTGAATAATATTTCTTTGATCACCACTTGAGAAAGATTGATAATTGTTAGTTATAGATCTCAACCCAATTACTCTTAATACACTCTCAAATGGTAAAAATTCACCAAATGGAACTAGATTTATCTTGTTATAAGAATTCAATATATTTAACTTATAATCGTAAACAGTTAGTGAATTGTAATATTTTTTTTCACCTTCAATTTCTGAAACACTATTTGTTCCAACAACTAATAAATGATTTTTGTTAAATCTCACATCAAATAAGGAGCTATATTGAATTAAATCTTCTTGTGAAATATTTGGAAGAATTCCCTCGGGCCATATAAAAATAGTTTTATCTTTAGCATTTGGATTGCTTAACTTAATTAAGTCTTGGATAACTGAGCCAGTATTTATATTTTCATAGAATCTATCTAAACTAATATTGGAACCAATGACTCTAATCTTATAATCAAAATCTTTTTTAAGGGTTTTATCAAATTTTTCTTTATAAGAAGTTCCGTAAATATTGAAAATGAATGCTATTATAAGGAAAGAGAGGGTAACACTTATATCTTTATTTTTATCCCGTAAAATTAATATTGCTGGACTAGTAAAAAATGAGATGCAAAATAAATTAAATCCATAGGTTCCTATAAAGGAAGTTATACTCAAAAGCTCTAGTTGATTTGAAAAACTATATGCTATCAAATTCCATGGAAAACCTGTTAAAATTGAACCTCTTATAAATTCTAAAACACCAAAAATTAAAGAGAAAATTAAAAAAGAACTTATAACTTTTTTTGGTTTTGAAAATAAAAAAAATAAGGAAACTAAACCATAAAATAAAGCTAGAAAAGCGGGTATCAAAATTATTGTTAATGGAATTAAAAATTTTAAATTTTGATCAAAAGTCAAAGAAATTGATATCCAATATAAACTACTCAAAAAATAACCAAAACCAAAAAGCCAACCATAAATGAAAAATAGTTTTTTATCATTTTGCTGGCTAAACTTTCTAAATAAAAATATAAAAAACGAACTAAATGTAAAAAAATTAATTATTAAATAATTAAATGGTGGTAAACTTAAAGAAGTAATTGCCCCTAGTAAAACTAAAAATAAGGATTCGATATATAATTTTCTATTCAAATTAATTTAGTTTTGAAATTACAGATTGGTATATGAAATCTTCTTCTTTCAACATAATTTTAAAGTCTTTATTCTTTTTATGATCAAAATTCAATAAATGAAGAAATCCATGTATGAAAATTCTAATCAACTTATCTTTAAAAATTTTTAAATTTTGTGATTTTGGCCTATCGATAAAATTATAACTTATTATTATATCTCCAAGATAGGTTGTTTTAAAAATTTTACCTTTTCCATCAAATGGAAATGATAAAATATCTGTCGATTTATTTTTATTTCTAAAATCTTTATTTAATTTTTTTATTTTTTTATTATTTGAGAGCAATACAGTGAAACTTACTCTTTTATTTAAGAATTGATATTTTTTTGGAAAGGATTTACAAATCTCTTTAAAAAATAGTTCCTTTTTTTTTAATCTTTTAGACCAAGCCTTCTCGTCAGAGAAGACATTAATACTAATCATTTTTTGAGTAAGCTTTTACTATTTTTGATACCAGTGGGTGTCGAACAACATCTGAATGATCAAAGTCAACAACTGCTATTTCATTTAAGTGACCCAAAAGTTCTTTGGACCTAACCAAGCCTGACATACGTTTATTAGGTAAGTCTATTTGTGTTGGGTCTCCGTTAACAACTATCTTTGAATTTTCGCCAATACGCGTTAAAAACATTTTAATTTGAGTATCAGTTGCATTTTGTGCTTCATCTAAAATAGCAAAAGAATTTTTCAATGTCCTACCTCTCATAAATGCTAGTGGTGCGATTTCAATATCACCAACTTCAATCATTCTTTGAATTTTTTCAAAATCAAAAAGATCATAAAGAGAATCATATAATGGTCTTAAATAAGGATCTACTTTCTCCTTCATATCACCAGGTAAAAAACCTAAGCGTTCACCCGCTTCAACTGCTGGTCGTGATAAAATTATTCTTTCAATTTTTTTTTCTAGTAACATAGTTAGACCAACCGCTACTGCTAAAAAAGTTTTTCCTGTTCCAGCAGGTCCAGCAGAGATAATAATATCACTTTGTCTTAAAGCTCTTACATAGCCTTTTTGTTTTTCTGATCTTGGAATTATAGATTTTTTTGGTGTTTTAATAATGTCTGTAACATTATTATTCTTTACTTTTTCATTTATCATAAAATTATCTACAGATGAAACTATATCTTTATTTTCTATACTTCCATTGTTAATAAATTGATTTGCTAAAAATTGTATAGCATTTTTAACCAACTCATTATTTTCAGCATTAGATTTAATTAATATTGAATTTCCTCTTGAATATAAATTTGATTGAGTAATTTTTTCCAATTCTTTTAAATTTTTATTAAACTCTCCAACTACCCCCATTAATAGATCATTATCATGGAAAATAACGCTAAGAGAATCGTTGTCTGAATAAACAAATTTTAATGAAGAATTAATATTTTTTTTTGTAGAATTGCTCAATTATTAAGCTACCTTTTGATTTGAGTTATTCGTTTTTTCTCCAAATAAAGTACTTCTATTACTTTGTTCAATCTTAATTTTTTTTATTTTTCCAATATCACTCTTTTTACCATTAAAAATAACTGATGTCATATATTCTGACCGGCCAAAAACTTGCGTCCCATCATCAGTTAAATTCTCAACTAAAACATTTAGATATTTATTTTCTAAAGATTTATTCATTATCATTTGATTTTCAAATAATAAATTTTGAACCTTGTCTAGTCTCTCTGTTAAAATTTTTTTATCAATTAGCTCCAAATCTGCTGCAACTGTTCCTGGTCTTGGACTGAAAATGAATGAATATGAGTTAATAAATTTAATTCTTTTAATCAAATTTAATGTATCATTAAAATCTTTGTCATCCTCTCCTGGATAACCAATTATGAAATCACTTGAAAATTCTATATTTGGATTTATTTCTTTTAATTTATCAAATATCTCTAAATAGTCTTCGATAGTATGTTTTCTGTTCATAGCTTTCAAAATTTTATTTGAACCACTTTGAACGGGCAAGTGAATCAGTGGCATTAATTTTTTTGTATACTTATAGATGTCAATAAGATCTTCTGTCATATCTTTTGGATGGGATGTTGTATATCTAACCCGTTCTACTTCTGGAATTTTTTCAATTTCCAGGATTAAATCTGACAATCTAAATTTTTCATTTTCATAAGCATTAACATTTTGACCTAACAAAATTATTTCCTTAGTGCCATTTTCAACTAAATATTTAGCTTCGTCTACGATTTGATTAAAAGGTCTTGAATACTCTGGACCTCTTGTATAGGGAACTACACAAAAATGACAAAACTTATCACAACCCTCTTGAATGGTTAAAAAAGAAGAAACTTTTCCAGACTCATTTTTAATTTTACTTAAATAATCAAACTTAGAAAATGGATCGAATTCAGTTTGTTCAATTTTTTCCTTTTTTTCAATGTAATTGAGAATTGTATCATTAATTTTATGATATGATTGAGGGCCAATTACTAAATCTATATATGGCTCTCGTCTTAACATTTCATCATTTTCTGCTTGAGCTACACATCCAGCGATAATCACCAATGGTTTTTTTTTAAATCTAAAAATTTTTTTTACTCTTCCAATTTCGTGATATACTTTTTCCTTTGCTTTATCTCTAATATGACAAGTATTTAGTAAATAACAATTAGCTTCCTCATAATTTTCTGTTTTATTGTAACCAATTTTTTTTACTGTGTCATAAATACGATTTGAATCATATTCGTTCATCTGACACCCAAAAGTTTTGATAAAAATTTTTTGATTCATTTATTGAGGCTTTTTCTTAACCCCATACAATTCTAATTTATGGTCAACTAAAGTGTAACCATGTTTTTCAGCAACTTTTTTTTGTAATTTTTCTATTTCATCATCAACAAACTCTATTATTTCTCCAGTCTTTATATCTATTAAATGATCATGATGACTTTCAATCATTGCTTCATATCTTGCTTTGCCACCTTTAAAATCATGCTTTGTTAATATGCCAGCTTCCTCAAATAATTTTACAGTTCTATATACTGTTGCTATACTTATTTTTGGATCAATTTTTGAAACACGGTTATAAAGTTCATCTACATCAGGATGATCAGACTCACCATATTCTGCTTTGGAC
>CABXRR010000008.1 GCA_902514695.1 uncultured Pelagibacteraceae bacterium | reverse complement strand
TTTAATAGCTTTAATTTTTTCTAACTCTTTATTTTTTTTATAATTTGATAAAGCACTGCTTATAGATTTTGTAGTTATTGTTGCTATCTTAGCAAAACTACTGCTACTTTTAGTGTTTTGTTTTTTCTTTTTTTTTCTTTGAGCCATTTTATTATAGGTTGATTTCACTAGAGAAAGAATAATTTTTCAATAAAAATTTTTAAAAAAATAATAAAAATCTGCTTAATTTGGGTACAACCTGGAAGTGATAATTATATTATTTATTAGTGCTATCTTTTTCGTCATCAATAATTTTTTCTGGTTCTGCAATAGGTTCAGTTGTTGGATTTAATTCTATTCCGGCTGGAGTAATAGTTTGAGGCATAGCAACAAATTGAGAGTCTGGATTATCTACTGTTTGTCTTACTCTCATTCTATAGATACCAAAAACACCAATTAATGCATGAAAAAAAAATAAAAAAATAAAAAAACCATTAGAACCAACTATATCCATAAATATAGAGCATAAAAATGGACCACTCATTGCACCTAATCCAAACACGAATTGAAGACCTGCCCCTGCAGCAACAAATTTTTCTTTGGGAATATAGTCATTTGTATGTGCTAGAATTAGAGAAAACATTGGTAGACTACAAAAAGAAAAAAAAATTAAAAAAATGTAAAACCAAGTTTTACTAGTAGCGAGACCATCAGGTAAATACATTTGTCTAGAAACCATTATTGCTAGAATAGCAAATATTGATGCACCAAATGTGGAAAAAACTATAACTTTTCTTCTATCATACATATCAGAAATTTTTCCAACCGGATATTGGGAAACTGCACCCGAAACAGCTAACAAGAATGTTACAATAGAAATTTCTAATATAGTGAAATTCATTGATGTTGCATAAACTGCTAACAATGTAAATAAAGCTGCTTGAATTGTTCCATAAAAAAAAGAACTCACCATTCCAAAAGGAGAGGCGTTATAAAGATCTTTTAATGACATTGCTTTAATTCTCTTAAAAGTTGGTGGCTTCTTTTTAGTTAATAATATTGGAATTAAAGCAGCTGAAGTAATTACTGAAACTAAAATAAATGGTTGAAAATTTGCAGGGCTACTTAAATTAAGCAGAAACATACCAACACCCATTGAACCATAAAGTATAACCATGTATATTGAAAGAACGCTTCCTCTATTTTTGTTACTTGATCTATCATTAAGCCAACTTTCAGCAACAGTATAAATACAAACCATACTTATCCCAGTAAGTACCCTTAGTAAAAACCATATAAATGGATTTATCAGAATAGAATGAACTAAAATGACTAGTGATGCTAAAGATGCAAAAGCCGCAAAAACTCTGATGTGACCAACTCTAGAAATTATATTTGGAATAGTTGCAGCACCAATAAAATACCCAACAAAGTATCCAGACATCATAAATCCGGTCGCAGTCAAGCTAAATTCTTCCTGAACAGCTCTTACACCTAATAAGGAGCCTTGAAACCCATAAGCCATCATTATGCACCCCATGCCTAAAAATAGTGCCCAAGAATTTTTTAAAACTTTATTCATAAAAATGACGTAACTATTCGCGATGTATTATTAAATCAAGTCTTAATTGTGACAAGCTTAAGAATTTTTAAGCTTCAAAAATGAGTGTATGGCAATTGTAGCTATTATAACCACCCCACCTTGGAGAGTCTCAATACTTGGTTGTTCTTTAATAATCAGCCAAACCCAGATTGGACCTATTATAGTCTCTAATAAAAAAAAAAGATTTACCTCAGCTGCAGGTATAAATCTTGGTGCAATAGTTACTAAAACAAATGGTATTGCTACACATAAAATACACATAAGAGGAACTATGATTAAATCTTTATCATAAAGTGCGAAGCTTTCTATAAAAAATAATGCAAAAGTAGCTACAAACAATTTACCTACTACGGCTGCAGGTACTAAATTTTTTGTTTTGCCAGATCTAATTGTTACAGCTCCAACTGCCAAACCTATTGCAGTAATAAATCCTAATACATCTCCATAAAAATTGCCCAACTTAAAAGAGTCAGAAAAAATATAAATTATAGCTAAAAATGTTATTATTATTGAGATCCATGTTTTTTTATCAGGGGGTTCTTTTAAAAAAATTGCACCAAGTATAGCTGACAGCATTGGTGCAGTTGCAATCATCACAAGAGTGTTTGCAACATTTGTATTTTGAATTGAAACTACAAAAGTAATATTTGTTATACTAAAGGTACTTACATAAATAAGTCCATGGTAACCACTTGTAAAAAGCATTTTGAAGAAATCCAATTTATAAATAAATAACATTATAAAAAAAACAGACAAGAAAGGAATGAGTCCTCTATAAAAAACTAAACCCCAAGTATCAACATTAGAAAGACGAATAAACAAAGAGTCTGGCGTAATAAACATAACAGCTATAAAAGCGAGTAATGAACCTTTTTTTTGGTCACTTAAATTTTTCATACTATTAATTTTTTTTTAGGACGAAGAATAAGGTTTTCTTGAAAAAATTTTTCTTACAATCGGTTTAAAAAATTCTAATGGGAATGACTTATAATTTGGATCAAATGAATTTTGATCATATTTTTCACAAAAATTTACTGTGTCATTATAATATTTATGATCTTTATACTTATCTCTTTTATTTTTATCTCCACCCAAATGATGAGCATAATAAAACATTTGAAACTCACCATGTTTTTCTATTATCCAATGAGTTTTTTCCGAAACATATGGCTTTAAAATTGCAGCAGCATATTCTGAATGATTCATTGGTGCTAATTCGTCCCCGATGTCATGAAGTAAAGCTGCTACTACCATTTCTTCACTTTCGCCATTTTTATATGCTCTAGTTGCACTTTGAAGAGAATGTTCTAATCTTGAAACTTGATAACCTTCAAGTGTCTCAGTAAGTCCTGACATAAATTTTAATAATCTATCAGCCGTTTTACTCGCAAAATTTTTCTCATGCTTATCCAGGAAAATATAATCTTCCTTAGTACCTTTCTTCATTTCTGTAAAACTTACTTTTTTCATAATTTAATTATTTGATGCTGTGCTAAGCAATGAAAGTTGGGTTATTTTATTATCTCCAAGCTCATCAATAGGTTTGACTGGATAGTCTCCAGTAAAATAGTGATCTGTTAATTGTGGGTAATTTTCATTTCTTTTATCAAAACCTATTGCTCTATACATTCCATCTAGTGATAAAAATTTAAGAGACTTTGCACCAATATATTTACAAATTTGATCGTTAGTTTTGTTCGCTGCAAGCAATTCTTTTTTAGTAGGAGTATCAACACCATAGAAATCTGGGTATCTAATTTCTGGACAAGCAATTTTTACGTGCACCTCTTTTGCACCAGCATCATATAACATTTTTACTATTTTATGAGATGTTGTGCCTCTAACTAAAGAGTCATCAATTAAGATGATTTTTTTATCTTTTATAGTAGTTTGATTAGCGTTTAATTTTAATTTAACACCTAAACTTCTAATTTTTTGACTGGGCTCAATAAATGTTCTTCCCACATAATGATTACGTATAAGCCCTAACTCAAAATTTTTACCAAGACATTGTGCAAAACCGAGAGCAGCAGCATTACCAGAATCTGGTACTGGAACAATTATATCTGCATCTATATCATTCTCTTTTGCAAGTTCTTTACCTAAATTTTTTCTATGTTCATAGGCAGTTTTTTTATCTAAGATACTGTCTGGTCTTGCAAAATAGATATATTCAAAAACACATGGCCTTACTTTTTTTGGTGGAAAAGGTTTTATACTTTTTAATTGATCATCCTCAATCAAGACTATTTCTCCATTTTCAACTTCTCGAATAAATTTTGCTCCAATTATATCTAAAGCGCAAGTTTCTGATGCCAAAACATAACTATTTTTTAATTTTCCTATTATTAAAGGTCTAATTCCATAAGGATCTCTTACTCCAATTAAAGAAGTTTGAGTAAGCATTACCAAAGCATAACCACCTTGAATTTGAAAAATGGCATCAACAATTTTATCTATAGTTTTAATTCTTTTTGATTTTGCAATTAATTGAACAATAGTTTCTGTATCAGAAGTTGTGTAAAAAATTGCACCATCCTCAACCAATTTATTTCTTAATGAAATTGAATTAGTTAAGTTTCCATTATGAGCAACACCGATGCCTCCAGCATTAGTATCAGCAAAAAATGGCTGTATATTTCTTAAAGTATTTTCTCCAGTAGTGCTATATCGATTATGGCCAATAGCGTAATCACCTTGTAATTTTTTAAGAACTTTTTCTTTATTAAAATTATCACCAACTAGTCCAAATCTTTTTTCAGAAAAATATTGTTTTCCATTAAATGAAACAATTCCACAACCTTCTTGTCCCCGATGTTGTAAAGCGTGCAGACCAAGCGCAGTTAATGCTGATGCATCTTTAGCATTACTTATACCGAATACACCACATTCCTCTTTTAATTTAGGATTAAAGTTCTTCAATTTTTTCTTTAGAGTCTTGATATGTTTTTTCATTTGGAAATTCTTTTAATAAATAATTACTACCTTTTTCTAAATATGGAAAGATGAATGATTTACTCGAATTTATTGGCCATTTGTCATAATTATATACGATATGTATACCCGAAAAAATGCATATAGAGATTATATAAGCTCTTATAAATCCAAAAAAGAATCCAAATATTGTATCTAAACTTCCAATTCCCGTGTAACGTATTGCTTTACTAATCCCTTTATTAATCATTAATACCATAAATATGACAACAACAAATATTGTTATCCCAAGTCCTACATCAAGAACGTATTCATTATCGATAACATTTTTTAAATAAGGTTTAATCCTTGGAAAGATTAAAAGAGTAATTATGTAGGCCAACAACCATTTGGCCATAGACAAGACACTTAAAACAAACCCTTTTTTATAACACTTAATTAAAGATAAAAGAGTTATAGCTATGTATACAAGATCAACGATTGAAGTGGCTTCATAAAAATCTATAAGAACATTTGGCATTGAATTATTTTCCAAATGGTTTTAACAAAAATATTAAAGAGGGGAGTAAAGTTAATACAGAAATCATTGCTAATAACATTGCTATACCTGTAAAAACTCCAAAATAAATTGTTGGAATAAATTTTGATAAAATTAAAATAGAAAAACCAAAAACAATTGTAATAGATGTGTTTAAAATTGCTTTACCTACTGTAGAGTGGCATAAAAAGAGTGTTTTATTATAATCATTTGACTCAATAAATTCTTCTTTAAATCTATAAATATAATGAATGCTATTATCAACTGCAATTCCTATTGTGATTGCAGCAATAGTTATTGTCATCATATCTAATGGAATACTTAACAAACCTATAATTCCCAAAATAAAGAAGGCAGCTATAAAATTTGGTACTACGCCAATAAGTGCTAACTTGATATTTTTAAAAAGTATTAAAAACATTCCAAATATACCTATCATGACTAAACCTAAAGTAAGAATTTGGGATTTGAATAAACTTTGAAGTAAATTATTAAATAGTATTAAAACACCTGCAAGCTTAAATTCACTTTCATCTAACCCAATTTTATTTTTAAGATCATAGTTAATTTTTTTAATTAAATCATTTCTTCTCAAATTTTCTTGAGAGTCTATTATTCTTAGGCTGATTCTTGCCTCATTATCCTCAATAGAAATATAAGGATCTATAATTTCTGTTTTAATACTTTCGGGTATTTTAGAATATAGCACTCCCATTTCCAATGTGCCTAATGGTTTATTGTTGTTCAAAAGGGTAGCCACATCAATTATTGATGAAAAAGATAATACTTTTCCAACTTGAGGCAAATCATCAAGGTAATTGTGTACCGATGAAATTCTGTCAATTTTATCTTTTGTAAACCAATATTTTTGATCATTTTGATTATCTTCGTCACCCCAATCTTCAAATTCATCTTTTTCATCTAAATTTGTTTGTTTTTTTTTTGGAAATTTTAAAATTATTTCAAGCGGGGTTGTTCCACCAAGTTTTTCATCAATAAGTTTCATCCCTTTATAAATTTCTGTTTTTTTACTAAAATAGTTAATAAAACTATTTTCTACTTCCAGACGACTTATCCCAACAATACTTAAAATAATTACTGTGCTAGTTATCGCAAAAATTATTTTATGATTGTTTTGAGAAACTTTTGCAAAAAAATTTGTAATAATGGATCCCTCATGTCCTTTTAAGAAAATATTCTCTTTCGGTACAAAATTAATCAAAGTAGGGAGCAAAGTGAAAGTTATAATGAATGATGTGATAAGACCTAATGTCATCATCCATCCAAAGTCAATTATGGGTTTTATTTCACTAAATATTAATGACAAAAATGCTATAATGGTTGTAAGCGCCGTATACAAAATAGGCAAAAACATTTTACTTGTAGTTAAAGATATTAGATCGAAAACATTCTTATTAGGATAATTTTCTTTGAGTTGTAAAAATCTAGTACTCATGTGAATGTTCATTGCCATTGTAAGAATTAACATTAAAGCAATAAAATTTGATGAAATCACAGTCACTTTCCATCCCAATAAACCGAGTATTCCCATCATAATAATTACAGAAAAAAAACAACTACTAATAGGTACTATTATCCAAATTAGCTTTTTAAAAACGAACCATAAAGTTGAAATAATAAAAATAAAGACACCGATTCCAAAAACAACAATATCACTTTTAATAAAAGACATCATGTCATCTGCTATCATAGGAATTCCACCTAGATGTATTTTTCCAATATCACTGTAGCTTGCTATAACATCTCTGATCTCAAGAATGTTTTCATGATTTTCTTTTTTTATTAAATCTTTATATTTTTCTATTTCTTCTTTTGATTTATTATTAAAATTTTTTAATTTTTCATTTTTTTTTATATTAACAATAATTCCACTTGTTTTTCCGTCTTCACTAATAACAAAATTTCTAAATACTGGGCTACTGATAATCTCATTAAATCCTCTATTTCTATCAATGTCTTCATCTTTAAGTGTTTTAAAATTTTCAAGTCTTTCTTGCAAAGGAGCATCGGAGCTATTTAATAAAGGGATATCTAATAAAGTAACTACACTGTGAACCCAATTTAAGCTTTGTATCTTATATTTTAAACTTAAAAGATTATTGATTGAAACATCAGATACCATCCCTTCTTTTGGTGTGTAAGTTAAAATGAGAAATTCTTTAGAACCATATTTCTCTGAAATTTCCTGAAGATATTTGAGATCAGGGTCTCCCTCTATTAATAAAGTCTCAGAAGAGGCATCAAGTCGAAAGTTTTTTGAATGATAACCAAAGCTAATTAAAATTATTAATAAAATAATGAAAATAGACTTTGGATTTTTAAGAATAATATTTTGATAAAGTTGGTTAATCATTTAACCCCTTTTATATGAGAATTTAATTGATTTGAGTATCTTTAAATTTAGTGAACATTGCTTCAAACTCGAGCATAATATTTCCAGTTGGCCCATGCCTTTGTTTACTTATAATAATCTCAGCTAAATTAGAAACTTCATTCATCTTTGCTTGCCACTCTGCGTGCTCTACCGTTGCTGGTCTTGGCTCTTTTCTTTCTAAATAATAAGCCTCTCTATAAACAAACATAACCACATCTGCATCCTGCTCGATTGAACCAGATTCTCTTAAATCGGAAAGCTGTGGTTTTTTATCATCTCTTTGTTCAACAGCTCTAGATAGTTGGGAAAGAGCTACAACAGGCACTGAAAGTTCTTTAGCTATAGCTTTTAAACCCTGTGTTATTTCTGAAATCTCTTGGACTCTCCCATCTTTATTATTAAATGTACCCTTCATTAATTGAATATAATCTACAACAATCATATCAAGACCAAATAATCTTTTTATTCTTCTAGCCCTATTACTCATTGCTGCTATACTAATTGCTGGAGTTTCATCAATATATAACGGTAGTTCAGAAATATTTTTTGAAGTTTCAATAAATTTATCGAACTGCTCATCAGAAATTCTTCCTCTTCTAATATCATTAGATTTAATTCTTGATTGTTCAGCCAAAATTCTGGTTGATAATTGTTCAGATGACATTTCTAATGAAAAAAAAGCTATAGATGACTTTTTTCCTTTATCTTGTAATTTTTGTGCAGCATTGAATGCTATATTAGTAGCAAGAGCGGTCTTTCCCATAGAAGGCCTTCCCGCTATTATGATCAAGTCAGATTGATGAAGTCCTCCTAATCTATCATCTAAATCTCTAAGTCCAGTTGGGACACCCACTATTCCCTCATCATTCTTATAGGCGGCTGATGCCATCTCAATTGTTTGTTTCATCGCTTCGTCAAATTTTATTAAAGATGAATTAAAGGAGCCTTTCTCGGCCAAATCAAATAACAATCTTTCAGAATTTTCTATAATGTTTTGACCACTCGTATTTAGGTCATTAATTTTAGCAGTATCAATTGTTTGTTCAGAAATTTTTATTAGTTCTCTTCTAACAAACATATCGTATATGATTTTTGAATATTCAGTAGCTTGTCTAGTGGAAGTTGAAAATTTTGTTATTTTGACCAGATATTCAGGAACATTTAAATCGTCTTTTTCATCTTCAAAATAATTTTTTAATGTAATTGGATTAGCTAACATTCCTTTAAAAATGAGATTTTCGATAGCACTAAAAATCTTTTGGTGCATTGGATCATAAAAATTTATATTCGATATAATAGTATTTATCTCATCAAATATTTCATTTGTAACTAATATGGAACCTATTACAGCTTGTTCAGCCTCAATATTGTTTGGTAATTCTTTGAATTTATCTTTAACAATACTTAAGTTATTTTCCATAACATCAACTTACAGGAAATATAAATAATAAAAATTTGAAAAAAAGGTTGGGGAAAAAATTGTATAATTATTGAATACTTTCAGCAGACTCTACATTAATTGATATTTCAGCATCAACTTCTGAGTGCAAAGAAATTTTAACTTTAAATTTTCCTAAACTTTTTATTTCAGTTACGGGTTGTATCATAGATGGCTTAATTTCAATTTTGTTCGACTCGTAAATTATTTTTGATATTTCTGTAGGTTTTACTGATCCATATAATTCATTATTTTCGGTACTTAGTTTTTTAATTAGATATTCTTTTTTATTTATTTGTTCTGCTACTTCTTTTGCATATTTTTTCTTTTCGTTATCTTTCTTAGAAAGATCTGATTTTATTTTTTCAACTTGTGAAATATTTTCTTTAGAAGCATAGAGAGCTTTTTTATTTGCTATGAGAAAGTTTCTTGCAAAACCTCTTTTTACATCTATTACCTCACCAATTGAGCCAATTTTTTTAACGTTTTCAAGTAAAATAACTTTCATTTTATAATAGTGCTAAATTTCTTGCTCTTTTAATAGATAAAGAAAGCTCCCTTTGTTTTTTTTGACTTACATTTGTTATTCTTGAAGGTAAAATTTTGCCATTTTCCGACATATATCTCTTTAATAGTTTAATATTTTTATAATCTATTTTAGGAGCTCCTTTTACTGAAAGAGGACAGCTTTTTTTGAATCTATTTTTATTTGGTTGAAAAATACTTAATTTGGCAAAGTTGCTTTGTTTATCTCTTTTATTTCTATTTCCACCTTGTTTTTTTGGCATAACTAATTTTTATTGTTATCTTTTTTTTCTAATTCGTCTTTTTTTGAAAAATAGTTTGTATCTAAATCAAAGTCTTTAACTTTTACTGTTAAATATCTTAAGAGTTTTTTATCAATAGCTTCGTTTTTTTCTAATTCTCTTATAACTTTACCATCAGCCTTAATCTTGAAATGAATATAACTACCTTTTTTATTTTTTTTTATAAGATGTGATAGATATAAAAGTCCCCAATTCTCTGTTTTAACTATCTCACCCTCATTTTTTTCAACTATTTTTGAATATTTTTCTGTTAATTGCTTTATTTCACTTGGAGAAGTGTCTTGTCTTGCTATAATTGTGTGCTCGTATAAATTCATTTAAGTTCTTTAATAAAAATTGAGGATATACTATTATAAATCTTCAATTACAATAGCAAAATGGTTAAAAAAAATAGGTTTTTTTAGATGTTTTCAGTAATTTTTCCTGGTCAAGGATCTCAATTGGTTGGTATGGGAAAAGAGTTTTTTAATAAATTTGATTTAGTTAAAGGTTTATTTAAAGAGGCTGACAATATTTTAGATGCACCATTAACAAAAATTATTTTAGAGGGACCTAAGGAAGAATTAGATCTTACAGTTAATGCACAGCCAGCAATATTTCTTGTGAGTTACTCTATATTTCAAGTAATTAAAAAAGAATTCAATATAGATTTAAATAAAGCAAAATATTTTTCAGGTCATTCATTGGGTGAATATTCTGCCTTATCATGTGCAGGTTATCTAAATTTTTCAGACACTATAAAACTTTTAAGAGCCAGAGGAGAGGCCATGCAAAATGCCGTTCCCAAAGGAGAGGGTGGCATGTTGGCTGTGCTAGGCTCAACAGTTGATATAATTGAAAAAATTTTAAAAGATCTTGTAAATGATAACAGTGTCGAAATAGCAAATGATAATTCTAATGGGCAAATTGTATTAAGTGGAAAAAATGATGATTTAAATAAATTAATTGAAGTTTTAAAAAAAAATAATATCAAGAATATCAAACTACCTGTAAGTGCACCGTTCCATTGCAAATTAATGAATAAAGCAACTGAGGTAATGAAAAAAAAAATTGAAACAGTAAATTTTCAAGACTCAAATATAATTTTGATTTCAAATGTAACTGCTAATGAAATTACAGATAAAGATGAATTAAAAGAATTATTAATTAAACAAGTTGAGAATAGAGTTAGATGGAGAGAAAGTGTTATTAATATGATTGAGAAAAATATAAATCAATTTATTGAGATAGGCCCTGGAAAGGTCTTATCAGGCTTGATAAAAAGAATAAATAAAAATGTAAAAATTAATACTATTAACAATGAGATTGATATAAAAGATTTAAATTTATGAATGATCTAAAAGATAAAAATATAATTGTTACCGGTGCGTCAGGTGGAATAGGCAATTCTATTGTTAAAAAACTTAGCGATAGTGGTGCAAATATACTAGCATCAGGGACTAAAGTTGAGAAACTAGAAGATCTTAAATCAAAATTTAAAAATATTAAGACTCTCAAATTTGATATTTCTCAAACTGACAAGATTGAAGAATTTGTTGACAAAGCAACTGAAGAAATTGGGGGTAACTTGGACTGCATTGTTAACAATGCTGGAATAACTCAGGACAACTTAGCAATTAGAATGAGTATAGAAGAATGGAGGAAAGTTATTGACATAAATCTAACATCAACATTTTTATTAAGTAAATTTTCAATAAAAAAAATGTTAAAAAATAAATCAGGAAAAATTATTAATATTACATCAATCGTTGGTCACACTGGAAATTTAGGACAAGCAAATTATACTGCTTCAAAAGCTGGTATAGTCGCAATGTCTAAAAGTTTGGCAATTGAGTATGCAAAAAAGAATATTAATATTAATTGTATATCACCTGGTTTTATTAAAACAGCAATGACAGAAAAGATTGATGAAAAATTTAAAAATATAATAGTATCAAAAATACCTTCAGCTAGATTAGGAGAACCAGAAGATATTGCAAATGCTGTTGTTTTTTTAGCATCAAATCAGTCAGATTATATCAATGGTGAAACATTACATGTTAATGGAGGCATGTATATGGCTTGACAAAACAAGTTTTTAAACTAATAAGAATTTAAAACAATAAAGGATCAATATGTCAGAAGATGTTTCAAGCAAAGTAAAAAAAATAGTTGCAGATCACCTAGGTATAGATGAAGCAAAGGTTACAGAAGAATCAAGTTTTATAGATGATTTAGGTGCCGATAGTTTAGATACAGTAGAATTGGTAATGGCTTTTGAGGAGGAATTTGGCTCAGAGATATCCGACAGTGAAGCTGAAAAAATTTTAACAGTTGGCGATGCTGTGAAATTTATTGAAGGGAAAGCTAACTAATTAATTCAATGCCCACAGATAATGATGGGGTAATGATAATTTTATCGTCACCTTCTGGGGCGGGAAAAACAACATTAGTAAGCCTTCTTTCAAAATTAAATAATTTTGAAATCTCTATTTCTCACACAACACGTCAGCCAAGACCTAACGAAACACCTAATAAAGATTATTACTTTGTATCTGAAGAAAAGTTTAAAAGATTAATCAAGAATGAAGAATTTTTAGAATACGCAAAGGTTTTTGGTAATTATTATGGTACGACGAGAACTCCTGTAATAGATAAACTAGACAAAGGAAAAAATGTTTTATTTGATATTGATTGGCAAGGTGCTGATCAAATTAAAAATAAAAAGTTAGATTATAAGTTAATTACTTTTTTCTTACTACCGCCTAGCAAAGAAGTTCTTTTTGAAAGATTATCAAATAGAGATATGAAAGATAAATTAATTGTTGATGAAAGAATGGGTCAATTTAGTCGTGATGTCTTACATTGGATAAATTATGATTATGTTGTAGTCAATCAGGATTTAGAAAAATGTTATTCAAAAATTTATAATCTTATTCAAGCTGAAATAAGGAATGAGTCTAAAGATTATGATATTGATTACATTAGATCTCATGTTGAAAAACTAACTTCTTAATTTTTCATATTCTTCTGTCAATTTATAAAAAGTTTCAAAATCTAAATTTTGTGGTCTTAAATTCAAATCTAAATTAAGCTTTGTTTTTATATCGGTATTATTAAGAAAAATTTGATTATAGGGTTTTTTAATCATTTTTCGTCTATGATTAAAAAAAATACGAGTAATTTTTTCTAAATTATAAGGATTTTTTAATTTAAAGAAATTTTTCTTAGGTGAAAAAAACAATAAAGAGCTATCTATCTTTGGTTTAGGTTTAAAACTATTTGGACTTATATCAATAATTTTTTTTATATCTAGTTTCCAATTAGCCAAAATAGACAATCTACCATAGCTAGAGCAATTAAAATTTGAAATAATCCTATCAGCAACTTCTTTTTGAAACATTAAGATTAAATCACTGAACCAGATTTTTTCATCGTCTAAATTTAATATCCAATTACACAAAATTTCTGTTGATATATTGTATGGCAAATTACCAAAGACAATTAATTTTTCATTACTAATAATATTTTCATTAATATTCAAAATATCATCATTAATAATGATTATTTTATTTTTAAACTCAGTTTTTAATAAAGCTGCAAGATTTTTATCCTTTTCGACAACAAATAGTTTTTTTGGTTTTTTTTCAAGTAATGCTTTAGTGAGATTTCCTGTACCTGGACCAACTTCAAGAACTGTTTTGTCCTTAATATTAATTGTATCTACTATTAGATTTATTATATTTTTATCAATTAAAAAATTTTGTCCTAAACTTTTTTTTGCAATTAAATTCACTTATTTTCCAAAAACTTTATCGCAGAAATTAAACTTTCAGGGTTTGATTTATTTTTTCCTATCATTCTTTCATTAGGACCATGGTCAGGTGTTATTCTAATAAATGGTAGCCCAAGTGTTATATTTATAGCATCAAAACCCCAAATTGATTTGATAGGAGTTAAAACTTGGTCATGGTACATTCCTATTACAACATCAAAATTTTTAATATTATTTTTCATAAAAAGGCTATCTGTTGGAAAAGGACCCGATATTTTTGAATATTTTTTTTTTAAGTTTTTAATAGCAGGAATTATTATTTCTTTTTCTTCATTACTTTTCAAATTACTTTCACAATGTGGATTTAGTCCAGTAATTGCAACATTAGGATTTTTATTGAAATTTTTTTTATAAAAATTTTTAATAATCTTTACATGGCTCTCAATTTTAGTCTTTGAAATAAGTTTAGCAATTTTCTTTATAGGCACATGTGTTGTAATTGGACTCACACTTAAATTTTTATTGAATATTAGCATTGCGAAATTTTGACTCTCTGTTTTATCTGCAAGATATTCAGTAATTCCTAAGAATTTATTTTTCAAAAAATGTTTTTTTGAAATTGGCCCATTAATTAAACCAATGAAAATTTTTTTTTTTAAAAGTTTCAAAGCCAATTGAAATGATTGTTCAATATAAGAATTGGATACATTGGAAATTTTTTGAAAAGGTTTATTAAAATTTAATTTAATATCTATTATATTAATCACATTCATTTTTAAACTTTCGATCTTAAAATTTTGAGGAATAGTATTAAGTGGTATTTTGTATTTCAAAAAACGCATTTGGGCTTTAATAAGATCATATGAGCCTAAGACGATTATAGGCTTTTTAATTTTATACTTTTTGATTGTTTTGAATAAAATTTCAGAAAATACACTAAAAGGTTCACCTGTCACAATAAGAATTGGTTTTTTATTATTCATCTAAAAATTTTTTTTTTATTTTATCATAATAAATTCTTGAAAAGTTATTTAATTGAGAGTTCATTTCAAAATTTATTTGTTTGCGAAGCTCTTCATTTGGATCTTTATTATTTTCTAAAAATTTTTTGTCCTCTAGTTTTAAAACTAATATTCCAGAAGATACAAGAATTGGCTTAGTTATTTCACCTATTTGAATTTCATCTAAAGCTTTTTGAATTTTTTGTGATAAACTATTTTTATTGATCCAACCGATTGTACCAGAATTATTTTTCGAGTTTGAAATGCTGAATTTTAAAACAGATTCTTTAAACCCATATTTTTCGATGTTTTTAACTATTTCATTATACTTTTTATTTATTTCATTTTTATTATTTATACCGATAAGTATTTCTGAAATAAATAAAGATTCTACTTTTTCTCTGTTATTTAAGATTTTTCTTTTTAATTCTTCTTCATCTATAAAAATTTTATTTTTAAACTTTTGATATATTAATTCATTCCACACTGATTCAATTTCTATCTTTTCATAAACATTATCATAATCTAAATTATTATTTTTTAAGTGCAGTTTAAATTCATCTAAGGAATTTATATTTAATTTTTTATAAATATCCTCAATCATCAAATCTACTGTCTCATTTTTATTATTAAGTTTATAAAATTTTTGTAATTCATTTTTTTTTATTTTTTCTTTTATTAGAGAATTTTTTGCAAAAGCAATAACTTGATCTTTGTTCATTTGTTTAAGGGATATATTTAATGTAGTTAAATAATTAAATTCATTTTCAATATCAATATTTGTAATAATTTCTTCACCAATTTTTGTAATTATCTTGACTTCATTTGCTTTTAATATAGCTGAAAATAAAATTAAAAAAATTATTTGATAAATTAGATTGAATTTTGATAATTTTTTTAAAATCATTTATTTTTTTAGTCGATAATACTTTCTGTCTGAGTAGAGCCAAGAGGTATTAAGGTAATATTAAAAAATAATTCTTCATTTGGTTTTTTAGTACTATTTGAATAATATTCTTTATTATATCTTAAAGAAGCTACAAGGCAGTCAGTTTTATATTGATAAATTAAGTTATAAAATTCTGTTAAATTATCCTTTTTGTTATTTCTTGTTTTAAATGACAAAGAATTTTTTTTATCAAAATTATATGCAAATTCATTTTCATAGTAACTTTTATCACCTAATAGATTATTTTCCTCATAAAAAGTAAAAGTGTTTACAAAATTATTTACTGAGAATTTAGTTTCAAAATTATGTAAATTAATTTCATTTAAATTATTTTTTAATGAATAGTTATAATCAAATTTTAAATTTGAATTTGGAACAAAATTTATCTCACCCACAAAGTCAGATTGTTTTTTTCCTAGGGTGCTTGTTAAGGGCAAATTTTCATTAATTTCGTCTCTAAATACAGTACCTATTTTTGAGCTTAGAAAGGCATCATTATTTTCCTTCCGCTTTTTTTCAAAATCAAATCCCAGTGTTAAAGATGTACCACTTTCAATTGTATCGTTATAACCAATTCTATTAAGGCTAAAAATATTATCTGTGTTTAAGTATCTGGATTCATCCTTTAAGTTTTTTGTATCATTAGGACTGAATCTCAATGATATTTTAGGAGTTAGTAAATTGTTAAAATCATTGTTTTCTTTAATTAAAGGTAAATTTATATCATATGCAATCATAGATAAAATTTCACTCTGACTTTTATCTTTAAATTTTGAGGAGTTTTCTCCATCAGAATTTACGTTTTTGATTATTGTTTTAAAATTGTGGTTAAAACCGATCTTACTGGTCTGATTTGTACTATTAAGTATAAGATCATTTACTTGAACAGCCTCATATACATTTGTTGAATGCTTCTTTTGGTTTCCACTTGATATGAATTCAAGATTATCAACTATGCTTTCCTCAAAAAATTTTATTTTTTTTAAAGAATAATTTGGGTAAACAAATTCATATTTATCACTAACAGGTTTATTCATAGTTTCATATGACTCAAGAGAAAGATCTAAATAAAAGTCATTTTGAGATCCTGAAAATGCAATAATATTTTCTAGTACTGAGGTGTCTTTTATTATTGGACTTGTATTTTCAAGAGAATATAAGCTTATATAATCATCATTTGAAACTTTTTCTATTTTAAGTTCAATTGAACTTTCTGAAAAAAGTGTTTCACCTAAATCAAATTTCGAGTTAGAAAAAAAATGAGTGTTTCTTCCATTTTCACCATCAGTATCAGTTTTGTTTAAACTTAGATCTAAAATATGAGATGAGTTTTTGTTAACTTTCCTATACTCAGACTGTAATAAAAATTCGTTATTAGAAAAGAATCTTGGTTTGAATGTGAGATCTTGACTATCGGATATAGCATAAAAATAAGGAATATTAACAGAAGCTCCTAAATTTTTTGATTCACCAAATGCAGGCATTAAAAAACCTGATTTTCTATCTACTGTTGGATCTGGGTGAAAAAACTTTGGAAAGTACAAAACAGGGATATTATAAATTTTAAGCCACGCATTTTTGTATTGTATTTCTTTTTTATTTTTGTCATGAATAATTTCTTTTGAGGTAATTGCCCATGGTGGACATTCGTTATTATCTTTACAGGAAGTAAAAATACCTTTTTTTATTAAAGTTTTATTATTTTCATAGATAACTGAATTGCCTTTTAATTTAGGATCATTGTCAGGTTCACCAAAAGTGTCATTTCTTAAATTAATTTTGATATCTTTACCTATTAAGATGTTTTCTTTTGTTTTTAAGAAACCTTTTTTAAGAAAATATTTATTTTTTTTATTATCAACAAATTTTATGTCATTTGCCCTTAGCACCTGTGAATTATTAGAATATCTAAATGACTGAACTTGAATTAAATTATTTAAATTATCCTCAAAACTAGAGAGTTTTTTTGAAAAAATTATTTTTTCATTAATATAAAAATGAACATCAGAGGACTGTCCATTGTAATCTTTATTTATTTTAAAGAATGTTTCTCCAGTAGTAATGATTTGGTTTTTATTTTTATAAAAAATAGCTTTTTTTGATTTTATTTCGATATCATTTATTAAATCAATGGATTTAACATTACCTTCAGCAATTATCTTTTCATCTTTTTTATTATAAGTAATTTTATCTGCAAATATCTCAACCTCATTTTCTATTTTGGCCTCAACTTCATTTTTTCCTACAATAATATTTCCTTCCTCATAAGTTAAAATTTCGATAGCTTTAAAATTAACTTCTTTTGAAAAAAGAATATTAGAAAAAGAAAATGATATAAATATAATAATTAATATTTTTAGTTTAAAAAAATTATTTTTCATTTAATTTAATAACTCCAATAACTGATAAAGTAGACAACACTAATATTGGGAACCAAACTGATAAAATTAAAGGTAACCTACCATTTTCACCAAGAAGACTGGAAAAATGACCCAAATAATAAATTACAACTGAAAAGAAAATTCCAATGAATAAATTCAATAAAAGATTTTTTTTAAATTTATTATAAATCATAATTACAGTGCCGATTATTGTCATTATACATAACAAAAAAGGTAATGAATAAAATCTATGTTTTTGTATTTCTATTTCATCAGTAGAATATCCTATTGCTTCATAATCTTTTTCAAGTTTAAGTAATTCTAAAAATGTAAGCGAAGATAAGTCAGAGAAAAGATTATTAATCCTTTCTAGATCAAAATTACTTTTTAACTCAATTTTTTCGTGTTTTTTTGAAAAATTATTAGGATCTGTAACTATTGCTTTATGGAGAATCCAATCTTTATTTTTAATATTAATTTTTTCAGCAATGATATTTTTTTTTATTTCGAAATTATCATCAAGAAAAGTTATTGATGTATCTACTAAAAATTCATCTACGATCAAATCTGCGTTTATTATAATTGTTTCTTCATTAGATGTATCTTTTATCCAAATTCCATTTTTTGTAATGACAGCTAAATATTTTTTATCATCAGCATAACTATTTTTAATTTTAAGATATTCATTTTTAAGAATAGAAGAAAAATTATAAAAAACAAATATTATCAAAAATCCAAAAATTAAAGATGTGACTGTTAAAAATCTTAATAATGAAAAATTGTTAATACCAAAAAGCCTCAGTGTTTCTATTTCCTTATTTTCATAAATATCTATAAAAAAAAATTGAGTTGAGACTAAGAAAATAAATGGGAACATTTCATATAACAATGATGGTCCATTTAATATTGTTAATAAAATTGGAGTAGCAAAGGATGTTTCACTTTCTTTTAAAAAAGAAGTTTCTTCAATTAAATTAATAATTAATACTAAAATAAAAAAAATTACAGAAATCAAAAATAATTTTTTTGAAAACTTTCTAAATAAATATTTTTTATACGTATTAATCAAAATTTAATTTCTCTCAATTTTATAATTATTAAAAAAAATATACAAATAAATTAAGATAAAAAAGATTAAAGGAATTAAAAAATGAATTACTAAATAGTTAATTCCAACCCCTGAGTATCTCAATGAAAGTTCTGAAATAATAATAAAAAAAATTCCTAGGCAAAAATAAAAAATATTCTTTAATTTATATGAACTTTCATTTTTGCTAGACATTATTATTAATGATGAAGACAGACCAATCAAAATTATGAAAAATGGAGAAAAAAATCTTTTTAAAAATTCTTCCAATATAGCATCAAGAATTTCAACGTCACATCCTATATAAAACATTTTATTTTTTGTAGTTTTGTCAGTTTTTCTAAATTCATTAATTAGATAAATACATCTTATCAAATTAATAGAGCTGATTTCTTGTACTTTTGGTTGAGTAATAGTTTGAGGATTAAATTTTGATAAATCCAAATTAAATATAGAAAAATTTATAATATTTTGATTATTATTTTCTGTATTAATAATTTTTCCTTTATTTAAAATTATTTTCTTTGATGCATCCTTGTTAGTTAAAATTTTTCCATTTTGTGCAACAATAATTTGAGATTTATCTTTACTTATTTTTTCTTTAATAATTATATTAGTTAATAAATTATTCTCTTTTTTTTCAACAAAAATGGTTAAATCTTTAACACCATCAATGAATTTTTTTTGTTTAACAATTGATGAAAATAAATCAACATCAGAGGATCTAAAAAAAGATCTTCCCTTATCAAGAGTGTATGGAACAACAATAGTTGTAAGTAAAATTTGTAAAATAAAATATACAAGAGAAATTTTAATAAGTGTATTTATAAAATTTAATTTTGTAATCCCATTAATCCAATATATTATAAGTTCATTATTTAACTCATATTTAATAATTATATAAAATATTGAAATCATAAATATGAAAGGTAAAATTTTGCTAATTATTTTTGGCAAGGAAAATAATGTATATAAAAAATACACTTTTAAGCCATGACCATCTTCAGAAATTATATCTAAAAAATTTACTGCTTGAATAATCCAAATAATTACTGAAATACTAATAATTGTTATAAAAAAAAAGAGGCTTATATCTTTTGAAATTTTTTTAAAAATTAATTTTTTCATTGAATTTTCACAGAATAGTACATATATAGTTTTCAACTATTAGTTTATAATTAAATACAACCTAAAGTACATATTTATTAAAAATGTCAATAAAAATAAGCATAAAAAAGAATATTAGTAATAAAGATGTTAAAAATTGTGTCCTATTTTGTGAAAAAAAATTTCAAATTAATACTATTAAAAAAGAAATAACTACTGCGGAATTTTCATACATAGCTGGGTTGTTAAAAAATAAAGACCTTAAGAGGAATATATATAGTTTTGATATAAGCTCTAAAAAGAAAATTATTTTAATTAATATTAAAGATCAATCAAACAGCTCAGATGTAGAGAAACTTGGTGCAGAATTATATGATTTTATAAAAAAAAATAGAATAAAGAATTTAGTAATTAATGCGAGAACCTTAAATACTAAACCCGGTAAAGATTTTATAGGCAGATTTTTACATGGATTAAAATTAAAGTCCTATGACTTTTCAAAATATAAAACAAAAAAAGAGACAATTGATGTAAATCTTAGTCTTATTGGAAATAAAAACAAAAATACGATTAAAAATCAATCCAAATATAAAGCCATGGAAGATGGAATATTTCTTACAAAAGATTTAGTGTCTGAACCAGGAAATATTTTACATCCTGATGAATATGCAAAAAGAATAAGAGCCCTCCAAAAAAATGGTTTAAAAATTAATGTTTATGATGAAAATAAACTTAAAAAACTTGGGATGAATGCTCTTCTTGGTGTTGGACAAGGAAGTATTAGAGGATCATATCTTGTTACAATGGAATGGAATGGCTTAAAAAATAATTCTAGACCTTTAGCTTTTGTTGGAAAAGGAGTTTGTTTTGATACTGGTGGTTACTCTCTCAAACCAGCTAAATTTATGGAAGATATGACTTACGATATGGCAGGGTCAGCTACAGTAGTTGGATTAATGAAAAATTTAGCATTAAGAAAAGCAAAAATTAATGCTGTAGGTGTTGTAGGTCTTGTAGAAAATATGGTAAGTGGAAATGCTCAACGACCAGGTGATATTGTAAAATCTTATAGTGGTAAAACGATAGAAATTTTGAATACTGATGCAGAAGGTAGATTAGTTTTAGCTGATGCTTTAACTTTTACCGAGAGAAAATTTAAACCTAAATTCATGGTTGATTTAGCAACTTTAACTGGTGCAATAATTGTTTCATTAGGATCTGAGTATGCAGGACTATTTTCTAATAATGATGAATTATCAAATCAATTATTGGATTCAGGAAAAAAGGTTGAGGAAAAGCTTTGGAGAATGCCTCTACATGAAAATTATGATAAACTTATAAATTCAAAAAATGCTGATATGCAAAATATAAATTATGTTGGAGGTGCAGGATCTACGACTGCAGCGCAATTTTTACAAAGATTTATTTTAAATAAAACACCTTGGGCACATTTAGATATAGCTGGAATGGCTTTTTCAAAATATGGTGGTGCGTTGAATTCAGGTGGTGCAACTGGTTTTGGGGTAAGATTGTTAAATAAATTAATAGAGGATCATTATGAGTAATTTAGAGCAAACATTGTCAATTATTAAACCGGATGCTGTTGAAAGAAATTTAGAGAACGAAATTAAAGAAATGTTCAAAAATAAGGGTTTTTCAATTATTAAAGAAAAGAAAATCCAAATAGAAAAATCAGAGGCAGAAAAATTTTATAAAGTTCACGAAACAAAGCCATTTTACAATGATTTATGTTCTTATTTATCATCTGGACCAATCGTTGTTATGATTCTTGAAAAAGAAAATTCTATTTTAGCTAATAGGGAACTTATGGGCGCAACAAATCCTAAAGATGCTGAAAAGGGTACTATTAGGAAAAAATATGGAATTTCAATTGATAAAAATTCAGTCCATGGATCTGATAGTATTGAAAACGCTAAAATTGAAATAGACTTCTTTTTTAAAGATTGAAAATTTTCTTAATAGCTTTAGGGTAAAGCTTATGTTCTTGCATCAATATTCTTTTAGCAAGAGTTTTTGAGGTATCTTTTTTTCTTATTATTACTCTTTTTTGAAGAATTGTTTTACCAGAATCTAGCCTTGAATTTACAAAATGTACAGTACAACCAGAATATTTATCTTTATTTATTAATACTCTTTCGTGAGTATTAAGGCCTTTATACTTTGGTAGTAGTGATGGATGTATATTTAAAATTTTACCTTTAAACTTTTTAATAAACTCTTTTGATAAAATTTTCATAAAACCAGCAAGACAAATTAAACTAATATTGTTTTTTTTTAATAATGAAATTAATTTTTTATCAACTAAGGTATTTTTTTTAAAATTGAAGATTTTTTTTTTTATTTTAAAACTTTTTGCAAATATCAAGCCTTTTGCTTTATTATTGCTTGATACTATTAATTCAATAGATATAGGTGAATTCTTAAGCTTTGAAAATTTAATAAGACTTTTTAAGTTGCTTCCTGTTCCAGATATAAAAACTGCAGTTTTTACTTTTTTAGATCCAACTAATAGCACCATTTAATTTTACTTTATTTTTACCTCTAGAAATTTTTCCAATGACATATGGTTTGTATTTTTTGGTGAAAAATTTTTTTACTTGCTTAAGATTTTTTGGATGAACTATCAAACAAAAACCAACTCCACAGTTAAATGTCTTAAGCATTTCCACATCAGATATATTATTTTTTTTTAACCAATTAAAAATTTTAGTAACCTTAATTTTATTTAAATCGATTTGAGCAGATAAATTTTCAGGAATTATTCTTTTAATATTATCTACTATACCTCCACCAGTAATATTAGCACACCCTCTAATTAAGTTTCTATCAATTAATTTTAAAATTTCTTGAACATAAATTTTTGTTGGTTCTAGAAGCTCTTTTTTTAAAAATTTATTTTTTTTAATATTAATTTTTTTTTTGTTAATCAGGTACCGAACAAGTGAATAACCGTTAGAATGAAGCCCACTTGACGGAATAGCCAAGATTATGTCATTAGGTTTTATTTTCTTTTTTTCTAAAATTTTATTTTTTCCAACTATGCCAACAGCAAAACCAGCTATATCAAACTTACCCATTTCATAAGTACCTGGCATTTCTGCTGTTTCACCACCAACCAACTCACATTTAGCTTGTTTACAGCCTCGAATTATTCCAGAAATTATTAATTTAAGTTTTTTTAAATCAATTTTATTTATTGAGATATAATCTAAAAAAATCAGAGGTTTTGCACCTTGTACTATTAAATCATTAACACTCATTGCAACAAGATCAATGCCAATAGTATCATACTTTTTTAAAGTGTTGGCAATTTCGATTTTAGTTCCAACACCATCAGTGCAAGCAACAATTTTTGGCTGTTTTATGTTTGCAGGAATATCAGAAATTGAACCAAACCCACCAATACTTGAAAACTTTTTTTTGCCTTTTTTTCTTGATGATAATGATGAGATGAAATTAACAAATTTATCAGCAGCATTTATATCAACACCACTTTTTTTATATGTAAATTTTTTTTTATTCATTACTATAGGGTATGAAAAATATTTTTAAAATTAGACATTCAAAAGTCTTATATATATTTTTTATATTTCTATCTCTAAATATATTTTTTTTTTCCACAGTTAAAACGAAAGCAAAATCTTTTGAAATTAAAGATATAGATATAACGAGACCATTTGAGATAAATTTCAATAAAAATGAGGTGATTGATGAGGGGTTTAGAAAAGCTTATGATCAATTACTTACATTGATATTAAATTCAACAGATCAAAAAAAAATTAATAAGATAAAATTGAATGAAATAAAAGGAATGATTGAAACGTTTACAATAAAAGAGGAGAAATTTATAGATGAATTATATTATGTGAATTTAGGAGTTTCTTTTAATAAAAAAAAAGTTTTTGATTACCTGGAAGATAAAAATATTTTTCCATCTATACCTGAAAAAAAAGATTTTTTATTTATCCCTATAATTATTGATGAAGAAAAAAAAGATTTATTAATATTTTATAATAATAAGTTTTATGAAATGTGGAACAAAGAAATAGATAAGTCTGAATTAATAAAATATATTTTACCGACAGAAGATTTAGAAGATTTAAATTTACTAAAAAGTAAATATGAATCTTTAGAGCAGTACGATTTTAAAGAAATAATAAATAAATATGATTTAGAATATTCAATTATAGCATTAATTTTTAAAAATGAATCTGGCTTAAGAGTTTTGACAAAAATAAATATTGATGGCAATGTTAAATTAAAAAATCAATCTTTTTCCAAAGTAGATCTAAATAACAAAGATGAATTGATTGTTACTATTAATACTTTGAAAATAATCTATGAAGATTACTGGAAAAATTATAATCAAATTAATACATCTTTAAAATTAACGTTAAATGTTAAAGTAAACAATGATGATAATTTCAAAATATCAAACTTTGAAAAAATTTTAAATGAAATGGATCTAATTTACGATTTTTCTATCTCAAAGTTTGATAAAAACTATACATATTACCAAATAATATTTAATGGTACACCTGCTATATTCTTAAAAAAAATGAGTGATAAAAATCAGAATTTCAATACTCAAAACAAAAATTGGATTTTACAATGAGAGAATTGAGTCAGCAAATCATAAAATTTAGTTCTGAAAAAAATTTTAAATATGAAGATTTTTATGTTTCAAAAAGTAATAAACATATTTTAAATTTTTTTGATAATTGGCCTAAATGGGAGAAAAATTTTGTGAATATTATTGGTGAAAATTTCTCTGGAAAAACTCATTTAGTAAATATTTTCTTAAAAAGAAACAAAGGAATTAAACTAGAGGCCAAACTTTTAAATGATAATCATTTAAAAGAAATAAAACTTTATGAAAATATCATTTTAGAAAATCTCGATAAAAACGTTAATGAAAAATTAATTTATACTTTATTTAATATAATTGAGCAGGATAACAAATATTTAATTGCTACTTCGACTGATCCAATCACAGATATCAAATTTGAATTAAATGACCTTAAATCAAGAACTAAAAATTTTTTATTACAAACTATTGAAAAACCAGATGATGATTTAATTTTTGCATTATTACTTAAAAATTTTTCAGATCGTCAAATTTCTATAGAAAAAAAATTAATTAACTTCATTATTAAAAGAGTTGACAGATCATATAGTAAAATATTTGATTTCATATATAAGATCGACGAAATGAGTTTAAAAAAAAAAAAATCTATTGATTTTAAAACAATAAAAGATGTATTGGGGCAATAACTGAATAAATATAGAAGTCATAATTGTAGTGAGCTGAGGAAGAAAGATGTTGGAACCAATGTCTTTCTCTCAGGCTGGATTAATAAAAAGAGAGATCATGGAAATCTTTTATTTATTGATCTAAGAGATAATTATGGAATCACCCAATGTATTATAGACAAAGGGAATCCAAATTTTAAAGAGCTAGAAAAAATTCAATTGGAAACTGTAATTAAGATTGATGGTAAAGTTGTAGATAGAACTAAGGAAACCATTAATCAAGATATTAATACAGGTGAAGTAGAAGTTGTAATAGATAAATTTATTATTTTAGGTGAGTGTAAAGAATTGCCGATGCCTGTTTTTAGTGATCAAGAATATTCTGAAGAGATAAGATTAAAATATAGATTTTTAGATTTAAGAAGAAAAAAAATACATGAAAATATTATTTTAAGATCAAAAGTAATTTCATTTATAAGAAATGAAATGAGTAAGTTTGGTTTTTTAGAATTTCAAACACCAATATTAACTTCATCTAGTCCTGAGGGGGCACGAGACTTTTTGGTACCAAGCAGGTTAAATCCTGGAAAATTTTATGCCTTACCACAAGCACCTCAACAATTTAAGCAACTAATAATGGTATCAGGTTTTGATAAATATTTTCAAATAGCACCTTGTTTTAGAGATGAAGATGCAAGAGCAGATAGAAGCCCAGGTGAATTTTATCAATTAGATTTAGAGATGTCATTTGTTCAACAGGAAGATGTATTTAATGTTGTCGAAAAATTGTTAGTAAGTACTTTTAAAAAGTTTTCAAACAAAGAATTAATGTTTAAAGAATTTCCTAAAATTACTTATTCAGATGCATTATTAAAATATGGGACTGACAAACCTGATTTAAGAAACCCGTTAATTATAAATGATATTACTGAAATTTTTACTAGGGAAGATGTTTCTTTTGAAATATTTAAAAAACTAGTTAAAAAAGGATCTAGAGTAAGATGTATCGTAACGAAGAATACCAAAGATAAACCTAGAAGTTTTTTTGATAATATTGATAAATGGGCAAAAGACCAAGGTGCTTCTGGTTTAGCATATTTTACAATTGAAAAAGACAAAGAGGTATCTGCGAAAGGACCAGTTGGTAAATTTTTTTCTAAAGAGTCTTTAGAGGAAATAATGAAAAAAACTCAAGGAAAAGTAGGTGATAGTATTTTTTTAGCTTGTAGCAATCAAAAAGAATTAGAAAGAATAACATCTTTAGCAAGAGATAAAATTGCCAAGGACTTAAATTTAATTGATGAAAATACTTTTGCTTTTTGTTGGGTAATTGATTATCCAATGTTTGAAAAAAATGATCAAACAAACAAGATTGAGTTCAGTCATAACCCGTTTTCTATGCCTCAAGGAGAAATAAATAAAATAAATTTTGAAAAACCACTAGATATACTTGCTTATCAATATGATATTGTTTGCAATGGAATAGAACTTTCCTCCGGTGCAATTAGAAATCATATACCAGAACTCATGTACAAACTTTTTTCTATTGCTGGATATGAAAAAAAACAAGTTGATGAAAAATTTAGAGGAATGATAAATGCACTTAGTTATGGTGCACCACCCCATGGTGGGATAGCTCCTGGTATTGATAGAATAGTGATGCTTTTAGCTAATGAAAAAAATATTAGAGAAGTAACAATGTTTCCTATGAACCAAAATGCTGAAGATTTAATGATGAATGCTCCATCTGAAGTCAGTGAAAACCAATTGAAAGAATTAAGTCTATCTTTGAAGCTTAAAAAATAATTTATTTTTTACCTTTAAGATTTATTTTTATATCAGATAAATCCACCAAATTTTTCTTATAATTATTTCTTACAAAGCCTTTGCTTGTAATATCCTTAACAATCTTTAATAATTGGTTTTGACCATCAGAATTTTGTTCCTCCAAACTTGAGCTTTCAGAATTTCCAATAGCTGGAGTGTGTGCAAGATCTTCCCTATTTTGGTAAGAAATGGCTAATTCTCTAAATATATAGTCTAAAATTGAAGATGCGCTCATAATCCTATCGTTACCATACACTTTACCTGATGGTTCGAATTTGGTGCCTACAAACGCACTAATAAATTCATCTAACGGTACTCCATATTGCAACCCAAGAGAAACCGCTATAGCAAAATTATTCATTAGAGCTTTAACTAATTCACCCTCTTTACTTGTATCAATAAAAATTTCACCAATTTTTCCATCCTCATATTCTCCTGTATGCAAATATACTTTATGATCTCCAATAGTTGCCTTTTGAATATAACCTTTTCTTCTATCGGGCATACTAAATCTTTTACCATTTTTGTCAGAGTTAAGATTGTTTGATTTAATGATATTTTCTAAATTTTTTGGTGCTTCATTGTCATTTGCAACAATATCAATTTTTTTATTTTCAACGATTTTATTATTTTTAGGATCTAGATTTTTAGTCTTTCTATTGTCGAGTTTAACATCTAAAACCTCAAATTTTCCATCATCTCTCTTTTCAAGATTCTTGAGCTCTTTTTCATTTATATCGTCTAAATAGTGATTAACTTTAAACGTACATGTATAATAAGTTTCTACTAAGTATTTTGCCATTTGACCCCAATTTAAAAAAATTAATTTGTATAATGATTCAAATTATTTATATACAAAATCAAATTTTAGTCTAATTTAATTTATACAATTTTGAATTGAAACTTATTAATTTTATATGTTGACAGTATTAAAAAAAATTTTCACATGGTGGAATCAAGAAACCCTTGGAACAAGAATAAAGACAATTTTTTTTGGAAAATTTGTTGGTGAGGATTCTTTTGGAAACAAATATTATGAAAGTAAAAAAGGAAAAAGATGGGTTATATATTCTAGTGAAATTGACGCATCAAAAATTCCAGTCGAATGGTATTCATGGATGCATTTTATGCCTAATAAAATTGAAAAAAATCATGATTTAAAGAAATATGAATGGCAAAAACCACATCAACCTAATTTAACAGGAACAGATTCAGCTTATTATCCAAATAAAGATAAAAATGGTATTGAAAAAAAATATAAAAGTTGGAAAGATTAGATTTTACATCTCAATAATTATCTTTTCTTTGTTTGTTTTTTCAAATTTATATTCAGAGAATAATTTAGAGGGAAATTTTACTGACATTAAAATTTTAGATAAAATAAGTTCTAAAAATGAGTTAATAAAAATAACAAATGGAGAAGAAATTAGATATAAAGATCTTCTAATTAAGAGCATAAAGTGTAAAAATTCAGAATTTGATGATGATCCTGAAATTACAGCGTATATACAGGTTAAAGATTTAACAAATAAAAATAAAGACGGTGTTTTTGTTTTTAATGGATGGATGTTTTCATCTAGCCCATCTATAGCACCGTTTGATCACCCTGTTTATGATATTTGGTTAATAAAATGCTATTAAATAATTTTTTCATTATCAAGCCAACTCACATTAAAGTCTGAGTTAATAAATTTTTTATGACTCAATAGTTTTTTATGAAGCGGAATTGTAGTTGTTATACCTTCAATTACGAATTCATCTAAGGATCTATTCATTCTCTGAATAGCCTCAACTCTATTTCTTCCATGACATATTAATTTACATACCATACTGTCATAATAGGGTGTAACTTTATATCCTTGAAATATTGCACCATCTACTCTTGTTCTAAATCCAGATGGTTGATGACACATTCCAATAGTTCCTGGAGAAGGCTGAAAGTTTTTACTAGGATCTTCTGCATTTATTCTACATTCAATCGCATGACCTCTAGGATTTATATCAGACTGTTCTAGAGCAGTTTCTCCCGAAAAAGCTATCCATATTTGCTCTTTTATTATGTCGATACCAGTAACCATTTCAGTAACAGGATGCTCAACTTGAACTCTTGTATTCATCTCTAAAAAATAAAATTTTCCATCTTCGTAAATAAATTCTACAGTTCCAGCTCCTTGATATCCAATTTTACTTACCATTTTTACTGTTTTATCAAAAAGATCTTTTCTTATATCGTCATTAAGAACTGGACTTGGAGTTTCTTCTATTAACTTTTGATGTCTTCTTTGGACTGAACAATCTCTTTCATGTAAATGGACAGTTCTATTTTTCCCAGCTAAAATTTGAACTTCAATATGTCTGGGATTCTGAAAAAATTTTTCTATATAAACTTCATCATTGCCAAAATATTTTTTAGCTTCAGATTTAGCTGTAGAAAAAAGTGTTTCAAATTCATCCTCTTTTTGAACAATTTTCATTCCTTTACCACCACCACCACCTGATGCTTTAATTAAAACAGGGAAACCAATTTTTTTACAAAGATTTTTCGCTTCTGTGATATCCTTCACACCACCCTCAGATCCCTCAATTACTGGTAAACCATTTTCTTTTGCTATTTTTTTTGCTTGAATCTTATCACCCATCATTTCTATATGTTTAGATGAAGCTCCAATAAATTTAATATTATTTTCCTCTAAAATTTTAGCAAAATTTGCATTCTCAGATAAAAAACCATAACCAGGATGAACTGCTTCAGCATTTGTTAAATCTACAGCCGACAGTAATGCTGGAATATTTAAATAGCTATTCGCTGGTTGGTGAGATCCTATACATACACTTTCATCTGCTAGTTTTACATGCATACTATCTCTATCTACATCTGAATGAACCGCTACAGTTGATATCCCCCATTCTTTACAAGCTCTAATTACTCTAACTGCAATTTCCCCACGGTTTGCAATTAAGATTTTTTTAAACATTACTCTAGAATAATAATTGTTTGACCAAACTCAACTGGTTGACCATCTTTTACACAGACTTCTTTAACAATACCATCAGCAGTTGACGGGACATGATTCATTGTTTTCATAGCTTCAACTATCATAACGGTATCTCCTTTTTTTACTTTTTTACCAACTTCAACAAATTTTTTGGCACCTGGTTCAGGCGAATGATAAGCGGTACCAATTATAGGAGAGGTTACTTCAATACCCTTTATTACGTTTAAATTAGACAAAGTAGGCTCTAATTTTGTATTTAGATTATTATTTGAGGGGGCAGACTGATTATTTATAGAGACATTATTTTTAGAAACTTTTATTTTTGTATCTTTTTCAGTGTATTCTAATTCAGTGAGATTGAATTCATCTAAATAATCACTTAATTCTTTAATGATTTTTTTATCTATTTTCATTTTTTTACAAGTTTTTGCATTGCAATTATGGCTAAAATATAACCATCAGCACCTAAACCAAAGATTCCACCTGTAGCTATATCACTAATCAAAGATTTTTGTCTAAATTCCTCTCTTTTGTAAATATTTGAAATATGTAATTCTATTATCGGTTTTTTAAAAATATCTAAGGCATCTCTAATAGCAACTGAGGTATGAGTAAAGGCAGCTGCATTTATTATAATTCCATCAAATTTATTCCTAGCATCCTGTATCAAATCTACCAGTTCTCCCTCAACATTTGATTGTGCGAATTCTATAGATAAATTTAAATCTTTTGATTTTTGAATACAATTTTCTTTAAGTTTTTCAAAAGTAATAGAACCATATTGTGATTGTTCTCTCTCACCTAATAGATTAAGATTTGGGCCATTAATAATAATAATTTTATTATTCATTTACATCTTATATACGATGAAAAAAATAAAAAAAATAAAAATTAAATTAAATGGTAAATCAAAGATAATTAAAAATGATTATAAAATTAAAGATCTTATAAGCGACCTTAAAATACCTATTAAAAAAGTAGCAATTGAGTTAAATCAAGAAATACTTGATAAAAAAAAATTGAGTAAAATAAGAGTAAAAAATAATGATAAAATTGAGATCGTGCATTTTATTGGAGGTGGTTAAAGTTGAAAAAAAATAAGTTGGTAATTGCTAACAAAAAATTTAATTCTAGATTAATAGTTGGTACTGGCAAATATAGAAATATGTCTGAATGTGCAAAAGCAATAAAATTATCTGGTGCAGAAATAGTTACTGTGGCTGTCAGACGGGTTAATATTACTGATAAAAAAAAACCTTTGTTAATGGACTATATCGATCCTAAAAAAATTACATATTTACCAAATACCGCTGGTTGTTTTAATTCTATAGAGGCATTAAGAACGTTAAGACTTGCAAGAGAAATTGGTGGCTGGAAATTAGTTAAATTGGAAGTTTTAGGAGATAAAAAAAATTTATTTCCAGATATGATTGAAACTCTTAAATCAACTGAGGTTCTGTCAAAAGAAGGTTTTCAAGTTATGGTTTATTGTAATGATGATCCTCTAATGGCAAAAAGATTAGAAAATTCTGGAGCAAAAGCTATTATGCCGTTAGCTGCTCCTATTGGTTCTGGATTAGGAATACAAAATCAAACAAATATTAAAATTATTAGGGCACAGACAAAATTACCGTTGATTATCGATGCTGGATTAGGTCAAGCTTCTGACGCCGCTATTGCAATGGAACTGGGATGTGATGGTGTTTTAGTAAATACGGCAATCGCTAAGGCTAAAAAGCCTTTTGATATGGCTCAGGCATTCAAGAAC
>CABXRR010000007.1 GCA_902514695.1 uncultured Pelagibacteraceae bacterium | reverse complement strand
TCATCATTAACAAACAAGAGAATAATCCTAGGTTCATTAATATATATATGGTTATATATATTACTGAACTTTGTATACCTGAGTTTGAACCAGTGGCTAAACCAGCAAGGGCATATCCAATATGACTAATAGAGCTGTAAGCTATAAGTCTTTTTAAATTGGTTTGACCTATTGCGGCAACTGCACCAAAAAGCATTGAGGCAATAGAAAGAAAAATTATAATCATTTGCCATTGATCAATTAAATTTAAAAAAGGAACATATAAAAATCTTATAAATACTGTTAACGCAGCAACTTTTGGTACCATAGTAAAAAACAAAGTTACCGAAGTTGGTGAACCCTCATAAACATCTGGAGCCCACATATGAAATGGTACAGCTGAAATTTTAAATGACAAACCAACTAGAATAAAAACAATTCCAAATGTTAATGCATATTGATCATAATTTAATTGACTAGCTATCAAATTAAAATTTGTCGAACCTGTAAAACCATAAATTAAAGAACATCCATATAAGAGTAAACCTGAAGATAACGCACTCAAGACAAAGTATTTTAACCCAGCTTCAGAAGATTTTAGTTGATCTCTATTAAATGTTGCAAGAACATATAATGCTAGAGATTGAAGTTCTAACCCCATATAAAACACTATTAAATCATTCGAACTAATCATTACCATCATTCCAAGCACAGAACTCAAAATCAAAATAGGGTATTCAATCTTAAATATTTTAAAAGTTTTTAAATAATTTGATGAAATTACTAAAACCAAAAAGGCTGCTAACAATGTAACTATTTTCATAAAAGATGACAAATAATCAATAATTATACTTCCATTAAATAAAAATGTTTGTTTTATACCTAACGTTTCATTAAATATAATTACTGCTGAAACAAGTAAAACTATTGAAGATATATTTTGAATAAGCTTTGAACTATCTTTTTTAAAAACACCTAAGATTAATAAAATCATTATAGATAGTGAAAGAAATATTTCTGGGAAGACTAATTCTAAATTTGACATTTTAATTATTTACTAAACTAATATTATAAATTTTAATTAAATCATTAATTGAAACTTCTATTGTATTTATTAAAGGGTCAGGATAAAAACCAAAAAATAAGCTCGGTATTGCGAGGCAGGTTAAAATAAATAATTCAGACTTATTTAAATCGGTCATTTCTTTTAATTCTAAATTAACTAATTTTCCGAAAATAACTCTTTTATATAACCAAAGCATATATGCGGCCCCTATTATTACTCCTAAGCTTGCTAAAACAGCTACTAAAAAATTATCTTTAAATGCCCCCATTAAAATTAAAAACTCCCCTATAAAGCCGCTAGTTCCAGGTAAACCAAGTGCGGCTAAAGTAAATATCATAAATAAAACAGAATATTTTGGAATGATGGATACTATACCACCGTATGTGTTGATTAATCTTGAATGCATTCGATCATAAACAACTCCAACACATAAGAAAAGTGCAGCTGAAACAAGTCCATGACTTATCATTTGAATTATACTGCCTTCAATTCCTTGTTGTTGTATCGTAAAAATACCTAAAGTTACAAAACCCATATGTGCAACAGATGAGTAAGCTATTAACTTTTTCATATCTTCTTGCATTAGAGCAATAAAAGATGTGAAAATTATAGCAATAACACTTAAAGTGTAAATCAGAGGAGTAAAAATATCTGAGGCAACAGGGAATAGTCCTAAAGAAAATCTTATAAATCCATAACCTGCCATTTTAAGTAATATTGCTGCTAATAATACAGATCCAGCTGTTGGTGCTTCAACATGAGCATCTGGTAACCAAGTATGAACTGGCCACATAGGAGTTTTAACAGCAAATGAACTGAAGAATGCTAACCATAAAAGGTTTTGATATTTTGCATCGATACCTAATTCATAAAGCTTGGTAACATCTGTAGTTCCCGTAATCCAGTATATTGAAATGATAGCAACCAACATTAAAACAGATCCTAGTAATGTAAATAAAAAAAATTTAAATGCAGAATAAACTCTTCTAGTTCCACCCCAAATTCCAATAATTAAAAACATTGGAATTAAACCTGCTTCAAAAAATAAATAGAAAACAACTAAGTCTAATGAGCAAAAAACACCAATCATAAATGATTCCATTATTAATACTGCTATTAAAAATTCTCTTAATCTATTCTTGATGGAATTATTGACTGAAATTATACAAAGTGGTGTTATAAAAGTCGTTAAGATTATAAATAATATTGAAATACCATCAATACCAACTTTATAATTTATCAAACCTTCAATCCATATTCTATCTTCAACAAATTGAAATTCAGAAGTAGTGTGATCGAACAGTATCCATAAATAAATAGACAGAAAAAAATTTACAAGTGAGGTGAATAAAGCAACATATTTAACTGTTATATTTTTTTCTTCCGTACTTTTTGTAAAAAATAAAAATAAAGCGCCTATTGAAGGGAGTAAAATAAGAGAGGAAAGAATAGGAAAATTCATTATTTTATAATTAAAAAAGTTAGTAAAGCAGAAAAACCAAGCAACATTACAAATGCGTATTGATATATATACCCACTTTGAAATTTATTAGCTTTTAAAGAACACTTTTTAATTAACGCTGAAATACCATCTGGTCCAAATCCATCTATTAACTTTATATCAAAAAATTTCCATAAAAATAATCCTAAATTTTTTGATGATTTAACAATTAAAACATCATAAAGTTCATCAAAATACCATTTGTTTAATAAAAAAAGGTATAATGGTTTGTTAACATTAGCTATCTGTTCAGGTAAATTTTTATTTTTTACATATAAATAATAAGCAATTGGAATTGATGAAATAACTAAGATTGGCGTTAAGACTAAAAACCAAAGTGGTGGGTGCTCAGTACTTAATGGTTTTAAAAAGAAAATGGAGTCTTTCCAAAAATTATTATTTGCACTTTGATCAATAAATAATTCCTTGAAGGTGTATCCTGCAAATATTGCTCCAATTGAAAGTAAAAATAAAGGTATCAACATAACAAGTGGGGACTCATGTGTTTCCTCAATTTTGATATTCTTATTATTATATTTTCCATGAAAAGTTTTAAAAATTAATCTCCAAGAATAAATTGATGTTAAAAAAGCAGTTATTATTCCTATACCAGCAGCATAATAACCAGTTGTATTTCCTCTTAAATAAGCAAATTCTATAATTGCATCTTTGGAATAAAATCCAGATAAAAATGGAAAGCCAGTTAATGCTAAAGTTCCAATTATCATTAAAATGTATGTGTAAGGTAATTTTTTATAAATACCTCCCATATTATTTATATCTTGTTCATTTTTAAAAGCATGAATAACTGAACCAGAACCTAAAAATAATAAAGCTTTAAAAAATGCATGAGTAAATAAATGAAACATTGCAATATTATAAGCTCCCACACCAGTGGCAAAAAACATATATCCTAGTTGGCTACAAGTTGAATATGCGATTATTTTTTTTATATCAGTCTGAACAAGAGCTACTGTAGCAGCAAAAAAAGCTGTGCTCATACCAATAATTGTTATGATATTTAGTGCCAACTCAGAATATTCATATATAGGTGAGCATCTTACAACTAAAAAAACACCCGCTGTAACCATCGTCGCTGCGTGAATTAGTGCTGAAACTGGAGTTGGACCTTCCATAGCATCTGGCAACCAAGTATGAAGCAGTATTTGAGCTGATTTTCCCATTGCACCAATAAATAAAAGTATACAAATTAAATCTATCGCATTTATTTTAATGCCTAAAAAAATAAGATTTTTTTCAACTATTGTTGGAATTAATTCAAAAACTTCTGAATAATTTACAGTACCAAATAAATAAAAAATTAAAAATATACCAAGAGCAAAACCGAAATCACCAACCCTATTTACTACAAATGCTTTTATAGCTGCAGTATTTGCTGTGTCTTTTTTAAACCAAAATCCAATTAAAAAATAAGAGCACAGTCCAACACCTTCCCACCCAAAAAATAGTTGAATAAAATTATCTGATGTCACAAGCATTAACATTGCAAAAGTAAATAATGATAAATAAGCCATAAATCTTGGCTTATGAGGATCATGAGACATGTATCCTATTGAATAAATATGAACTAAAGATGAAACGGATGTTACAACAACTAACATTACAGCTGATAAAGGATCAATTTTCATTGACCAATTAACATCTAATGTTCCAGAACTAATCCATTTAGCGATTACAATATTATCTTGATACTGATTAAAAATAACCTGATATAATACAAATGCTGACAGAATTGCTGATACAGTCACTAATAAACTTGTAATTATTTCTGAATTTCTATCTCCAATTAATTTCCCAAAGAATCCAGATATAATTGATGCTATTAAGGGAAGCGCTATGATAGAAATTTCCATTTTATCCTTTTAATTTATCTATATCCTCAACTCGAATTGTTCCTGAATTTCGATAATAAACAACAATAATTGCTAAACCGATAGCTGCTTCAGCTGCAGCTACTGTTAAGATAAATAACGTAAACACTTGACCTGATAAATCATTAAGAAAGATTGAAAAAGATACTAAATTAATATTAACTGATAACAATATCAATTCTATACTCATCAAAATTACAATAATATTTTTTCTATTTAGAAAAATTCCAATAATACCAATAGTAAAAATTACTGCTCCTAGTGTTAGATAATGTCCTAAACCAATATCAATCATCAATTTTGACCCCTTTATTTGATTGTACTTCTAAAACTTCTACACCTTCAGATCTCTCTCTAGAAATTTGTTTTACATAACTTTGTGTCTTTACACCTTCCCTTTGTCTGTATGTAAGAACAATTGCTCCTATCATTGCAATTAATAAAATCATTCCACTTATTTGAAAAATATGAATATATTCAGTATATAAAACTTGTCCTAATGAATGTGTGTTGCTAATCTCATTAGTTGATCCAATACTCGATAGGCTCACTAAATCTGGCTTGTATTTCCATCCACCTACAACAATTATTAATTCAAAAAAAATTATTGCACTTATAATTAGACCTATTGGTATGTGTCTTGAGCTAGATTTAGACAAGAACCATTGATTTTTTTGTTGAGCAACGTTTAACATCATAACAACAAACAAAAATAAAACTGCTACTGCACCCACATATACAATCAACATTATCATGCCCAAAAACTCAGCACCAATCATTATAAAAAGACAGGATATGCTTATAAAATCTAATATAAGAAAAAAAACAGAATGAACAGTATTTTTTGAAGCTGTAACCATTATCGCTGATATAATTGCAACAATAGAAAAAAAATAAAAAAAGATTGAGTGAGCGATCATTATTTATCTATATGGATTATCGGTCTTGATATTTGCTGCTAAAATATTTTCCCACCTGTCTCCATTGTCTAGAAGTTTGTCTTTAGTGTAATAAAGTTCTTCTCTAGTTTCTGTTGAAAATTCAAAATTTGGACCTTGGACTATGGCATCTACAGGGCAAGATTCTTCACATAGTCCACAATAAATACATTTCATCATATCGATGTCATAGCGTGTAGTTTTTCTACTTCCATCTGATCTTTGTGCAGACTCAATTGTAATAGCTTGAGCTGGGCATACTGCTTCACATAATTTACAAGCAATACATCTTTCCTCACCATTAGGATATCTTCGTAAAGCATGTTCGCCTCTATATCTTGGGCTAATTTTACCTTTTTCGAATGGATAATTTATAGTCTTTTTAGTTTTGAATAGTTCTTTAATTGCAATGAACAATCCTCCAACAAAGTCTGTCATGAAAATAGTTTTTAAAAATCTAGTAATTTTCATTTATATCTTTGGTAAAAGGTTGAAATAGAATAGGTAGCTTGCTGTTAAGACAACATAAGTTAGTGATAGTGGTAAAAATATTTTCCAACCAAGTCTCATTAATTGATCATATCTATATCTTGGAACAATCGCTTTAACTAAAGCAAAAAGGAAAAATAGTAATAAAATTTTTAAAATTAACCAAAAAGCACCTGGTATCAAATTAAATGGATATAAATCAATTGGAGACAACCAACCACCTAAGAACAAGATGGATCCAAGAGCACACATCAAAAGAATATTTGCATATTCACCTAACCAAAACATAGCATACATCATGCCTGAATATTCTGTTTGATATCCAGCCACTAATTCAGCCTCAGCTTCAGGTAAATCGAATGGAGGTCTGTTAGTTTCTGCCAAAGCTGAAATAAAAAATATGACAAACATAGGGAATAGAGGAATGATAAACCACATATTTTGTTGAGCTATTACAATGTCATTTAAATTTAATGAGCCAACACAAAGTAAAACATTTATTATAATGATACCTATCGAAACTTCATAGGATACCATTTGGGCTGCTGATCTTATAGATCCTAGAAAAGGATATTTTGAATTTGATGCCCAGCCACCCATGATTATCCCATAAACACCCAAGGATGAAACTGCAAAAATATATAAAATTCCAACATTTATATTAGCTAACACTTGATTTTCACTAAACGGAATCACTGCCCAAGCAATTAAGGCTAATGTCATCGTAATTATTGGTGCAAGAATAAAAATAACTTTATTCGAGCTTGCAGGAATAATTATTTCTTTAAAAATATACTTCAAAGCATCAGCAAGTGATTGTAATAATCCAAATGGTCCAACAACATTGGGACCTTGCCTTTTTTGAACAAAGGCCCATACTCTTCTATCTAACCAAACTATCATTGCGACAGAAACCAAAACAGGCACAAGTAAAAATAAAATTTTATAAACTTCTTGAAAAATGATGTTCAAATATTCCATTAATTAACCTTCTGTGCCAGTGCGTTTAATATCAAACTTAGAATTATAACAATCTAACATTGTTTTAGATGAACGAGCAATTACGTTAGAGAAATAATAATCTTTAAAATTTATTTCTAAATTTTCATTTTCAAAATTATTTTCATTAGTTTCTTCGATAGACTCAGATTTTTGTCTTTCTTTTTTAATATTCAAAAAATTAAACATACTACTTTCGAGTTCATCTTTATCGTTAAAAAGTTTTCTATTATTCATCATTTCTGCTAATTCATTTATTATTTGCCAATCTTCTTTAGCCTCACCTGGTGGATATGATGCTTTATAAGCTTTTTGAATTTTTCCTTCCAAATTAGTGAAGTGAGCTGATTGTTCGGTATATGCAGCACCTGGAAGAATAATGTCAGCAATTTCTGCACCTTTATCACCATGACTGCCTTGATAAATTATAAATTCATTTTTTTTATTAAAGTCTAAGTTATCTTGTCCTAGAAGATAAATTAATTCAAATTTATTTTCTTTTAAATTATCAATCAAATTATCTTTTGAATTGATTATATCTAAATCTAAATTACCAACTGTTGCTGCATCTGAAGATAAAATATTTAAACTATTCCATTCATTTGTAATTTTATTATTTTCCTTTAAAAATTTTTTTAAAGAATAAAATAAATAATTTGCTGACTTTGTATTGAAAAATGATTCTCCTAAAATGATCAAAGGTTTTTTTGCAGCTATAATCTTTTTTGATATTTCATTATTATTTTCAATGATTTCTTTTATAGTCTTTGTTTTTCCATCTAAAAAATCGTATGCATAAGTCAAATCTCCAACATTATTTGAAGAAATTATTTTAGTTTGATTATTCAAATATGCTTTTCGAATTCTAGCATTTACCATTGTCGCTTCAAATCTAGGATTAGCTCCTATTAATAAAATTAAATCTGCTTCCTCAATTCCATTAATTGTTGAATTAAATAAATAGTTTTCTCTTATAGAATTATCTATAAAATTTTGTCTTGATCTAGACTCATATTTATTTGAGTCGATGGTCCTGTCAAAAAATTCTTTAAAAATAAAACTTGTTTCCATATTTGTGAGATCACCTACAAAACCACATATTTTATCTTTATCTGTGTTTTTTATTTTTGATTTAATGATTTTAAAAACTTCATCCCAAGATGCTTTTTCGAATTTGTTGTTATATTTAATGTAAGGAGTATCAAGCCTTTGATTTAATAGACCATCGCAAGCATATCTTGTTTTATCAGAGATCCATTCTTCATTAATATCCTCATTAATAATAGGTAAAACTCTTTTTACTTCCCAATCATATGTATCAACCCTAATATTAGACCCGACAGCATCCATAACATCGATAGTTTCTGTTTTTTTAAGTTCCCATGGCCTTGCTTCAAACACATATGGTTTAGATGTTAGTGCTCCAACTGGGCAAAGATCTATAACATTTCCAGAAAGTTCTGATTGAACAGATTTTTCTAAATAAGTTGTTATTTGCATATCCTCGCCTCTTCCAATCGCGCCAAGTTCTGGTACACCTGCAATTTCTGTTGCAAATCTTACACACCTTGTACAATGAATACATCTTGTCATCTGTGTTTTAATTAGTGGACCCATATTCTTATCTGGTACAAACCTTTTATTTTCTTTAAACCTTGATTTGTCTATTCCATAAAACATTGATTGATCCTGTAAATCACACTCTCCACCTTGATCACAAACTGGACAATCTAAAGGATGATTGGTTAACAAAAATTCCATAACACCTTTTCTTGATTTTTCTATTTTAGGAGTATTGGTTTTAATAACCATTCCATCAGCAGCAGGCATTGCACATGAAGCGATAGGTTTAGGTGATTTTTCCATTTCAACTAAACACATTCTACAATTGCCGGCTATAGACAGTTTTTCATGGTAACAAAATCTTGGAATTTCGATTCCAGCTTTTTCGCAAGCTTGAAGAACGGTCAATCCTTCTTCAACTTCTACCTCAGTATCATTTACTTTTAATTTAAGCATTTTTATCTAATAAGTGTTGATCTACTAAATAAGGAATATTTTTATTTTCCCTTACTATTGGATCAAATTTGTTCCTTTTTTTTATTTCATCTTTAAAATGTCTCAATAAACCTTGAACTGGCCAGGAAGATCCTTCACCAAATGCACAGATAGTATGTCCCTCTATTTGTTTAGTTACATCCCCAAGCATTTCTATTTCATCTCTAGAAGCTTCACCTCTAGCCATTCTCTCAAGCATTCTCCACATCCAACCTGATCCCTCTCTACAAGGCGTACATTGACCACAACTTTCATGTTTATAAAATCTTGCAATTCTAGCCATACATTTAATTATATCTTGATCTTTATTAATTACGACAACCCCAGCTGTACCCAATCCACTTTTTTCTGCCATTAAGGAATCAAAATCCATAGTTAATGTTTCACATTTTTCTTTAGGGATTAAAGGCATTGAAGAACCGCCAGGAATTACAGCTTTTAAATTATCCCAACCTCCGATAACACCACCAGCATGAACTTCTATTAATTCTTTTAAAGGTATGTTCATTTCCTCTTCGACATTACATGGATTATTTACATTTCCAGATATACAGAAAATCTTTGTACCTGTATTTTTTTCTCTACCGAGGGAAGCAAACCATTTTCCTCCTCTTCTAAGAATTGTTGGAACTACAGCTATAGTTTCAACATTATTAATTATTGTAGGACATCCATAAAGTCCTATTAACGCAGGAAAAGGTGGTTTTAATCTTGGTTGTCCTTTATTACCCTCTATGCTTTCAAGTAATGCTGTCTCCTCACCACAAATATAAGCACCTGCACCGTAATGAATATAAATATCTAAATCCCATCCTGTCCCAGCAGCATTTTTGCCAATTAAATTTTTTTTATAAGCCTCATCAATAGCAGCTTGAAGTTTTTGTCCATCTATAAAATATTCACCTCTTATATAAATATAACAAACATGCGCTTGCACAGCATAAGAAGCAATCAAACATCCCTCAATTAATTTATGAGGTTCAAATCTTAATATGTCTCTATCTTTACAAGTTCCTGGTTCAGACTCATCTCCATTAATTACTAAATAATGAGGTCTTGATCCAACTTCTTTAGGTGCGAAAGACCACTTTAACCCTGTCGGAAAGCCGGCTCCTCCTCTACCCCTTAGTTGTGAGTCTTTAATTTCGTTAATTATCCAGTCTCTACCTTTATCAGTAAGTTCTTTAGTGTTTACCCAATCGCCTCTTTTTTGAGATGAACTTAAATCAGAACCCAAATCGTTATATAAATTTTGAAATATTCTATCTTGATCTTTAAGCATTTTTTAAATCCATGAGTGTTTTTCTATTATTTTCAGGTTCATTATTTATTCTTCCTCTATAGGAACCAGGTTTAGGTGTTTCACCATTTAAAATTTTATCTAAAATTTTTAAAGTTTTTTCTTTGTCAAGGTCCTCATAATATTCATCATTTATTTGCATCATTGGGGCATTAACACAGGCACCCAGACATTCAACTTCCATCCAAGAACAACTCTTGTCATTTGAAAGTTCAGACTCATTTTCTGAAATTTTCTCTTTACATGCTTCAACTAATTTATTTGCACCTCTAATCATACATGGAGTTGTTGTACAAACTTGAACGAAGTACTTACCTACAGGAGATAAATTGTACATTGAGTAGAAAGTTGCCACTTCATAAACTTTTATATAAGGCATATTCAAGAACTTTGCGATATATTTCATTGCAGCTAAAGGTATCCAATTATTATTTTGCTTTTGAGCAATATAAAGTAATGCCATTACTGCACTTTGCTGTTTTCCCTCAGGATATTTAGCGATCATAGCTTTCGCTGCTTCTAGTGAAGAAGAGCTAAATTCAAAATTCTCTGGCTGATCTTTGGCAGGTCTTTTTAAACTCATCTATCTACCTCTCCAAAAACGATGTCTAAAGAACCTAATACTGCAGGAACATCTGCTAGCATATGACCCCTTATTAAATAATCCATAGACTGTAAATGAGAAAATCCCGGGGCTCTGATTTTACATTTATAAGGTTTGCTAGAACCATCTGAAATTAAGTATACTCCAAATTCACCTTTGGGTGCCTCAACAGCCGTATAAATTTCATCCTTTGGAACTCTGTATCCCTCTGTAAATAATTTAAAATGATGAATTAAAGCCTCCATAGATTGTTTGATTTCTTTTTTTGGTGGAGGAGTTATTTTTCCATCTAGAGTTTTAATAGGACCTTTTTCCATCTTAGCCAAACATTGCTTAATAATTGATACGCTCTCTTTCATTTCATCTATTCTACATAAATATCGATCGTAACAATCACCATTTTTTCCTACAGGAATTTTAAATTCTAACTGTTCATAGCAGTCATATGGTTGTGATTTTCTCAAATCCCATGGAATACCAGAACCTCTAATCATCACACCTGAAAAAGAATAGTCCAAAGCATCTTCCTTAGTTACGACACCTATGTCTACATTTCTTTGTTTAAAAATTCTGTTATCTGTTAATAGGTTTTCTAAATCATTAATTATTTTTGGAAAACTCTCGCAAAATTTAGCTATATCATTTTCCAAACCAGCGGGTAGATCTTGATGGACACCGCCAGCTCTAAAATAATTTGCATGTAGTCGTGAGCCGGAAGCTCTTTCATAGAACGTCATTAAAGTCTCTCTTTCTTCAAAACCCCACAAAGATGGCGTTAATGCACCTACATCTAAAGCCTGGGTAGTTACATTTAAAATATGACTTAAAATTCTTCCAATTTCACAAAACATAACTCTTATGAATTGTGCTCTAATAGGTACTTCAATATTTAATATCTTTTCTACAGCAAGTGCAAACGCGTGCTCCTGATTCATTGGTGCCACATAATCAAGTCGATCAAAGTAAGGAACGGCTTGCATGTAAGTTTTGTTTTCAATTAATTTTTCAGTTCCTCTATGCAACAAACCAATATGAGGGTCTGCTTTTTCAACGACTTCACCATCTAATTCTAAAATTAATCTTAATACACCATGAGCAGCAGGATGTTGTGGTCCAAAATTTAAATTTAAGTTTTTAATTTTTTTTGTCATCTGTATTTGTTTGCTCTTTAATGTATTTTGTTCCTTCCCAAGGGCTTTCGTAATCAAAATTTCTATAATTTTGCTCTAATTTAACTGGCTCATTAATTACTTTTTTTTGCTCCTCGCTGTATCTAACTTCAGTATGACCAGTTAGTGGAAAATCTTTTCTTAAAGGGTATCCTTCAAAACCATAATCTGTAAGAATTCTTCTTAAATCAGGATGGTCTTTAAAATTAACACCATACATATCAAAAACTTCTCTTTCCATCCAATTTGCTGATGGAAAAATTGATGTTAAAGAGGAAATAACCTCATTTTCATTTATAAAATAACTCAAAATTATTCTTTGATTAAATTCATGACTTAAAAATAAATATACAATTTTAAACCTTTGAGCTTTTTCAGGATAATCAACAACAGTTATGTCTATCAGCTGCCTAAATTTTGTATCTTTGTTAGTTTTAATAAATAAAGTTACATCTATTAAGTCTTCTTTATCAATTTCTATATATATTTGATTATGTTTGATTTCGGTTTTATTAATTTTAGTTGATAGCTCTGAATTAATCTTCTTTTCTAAATCAATTAAATTTATCATCTTATCTATTGAATGAACCCTTGTTTCTAATTTTTTTTTGTAATTGCATTATCCCATATAAAAGTGCTTCTGCGGAAGGTGGACATCCAGGTACGTAAACATCAACAGGTACTATTCGATCACAACCTCTTACGACAGAATAAGAATAGTGATAATAACCTCCACCATTCGCACAACTTCCCATAGATATTACATATCTTGGTTCTGGCATTTGATCGTAAACTTTTCTTAGTGCAGGTGCCATTTTGTTTGTGAGTGTTCCAGCAACAATCATTACATCTGATTGCCTCGGTGATCCCCTTGGTGCTGCCCCAAATCTTTCTAGATCATATCTAGGCATTGCTGTCTGCATCATTTCTACTGCACAACAAGCAAGACCAAAAGTCATCCAATGAAGAGAGCCTGCTCTTGACCAATTAATTAAATTATCTAGAGAAGTAGTAATGAAACCATTTTTACCAAAATCCTCTGCAAGTTGTTTGAATTCTTCAGGTATTTGTTCTGTTTTGTTATTCATTTTGTTAATTGTTATTCCCAATCTAAAGCACCTTTTTTCCATTCATAAATAAAACCAATAGTCAGTATGAATAAAAAAATCATCATTGAAGAAAAACCTAGAATTCCGATATTTCCGAGTGATATTGCCCAAGGAAACAAAAATGCAATTTCTAAATCAAAAATAATAAAAAGAATTGCAACTAAGTAAAATCTAACATCGAATTCCATTCTAGAGTCATGAAAAGGTTCAAAGCCACATTCATATGCAGACAATTTTTCAGGGTCTGGATTTTTTGGAGATAGGATAAAATTGATTACAATAAATGCACAACTTAAGCCAAAAGCTATAATAAGAAATATAATTATCGGTAAGTAATCTTTTAAAAAATCCGCAGTCATACTGTTAGTTATATATTAATCTTTGAATAAGAAAATTCTGATAAGATTCATACTATAGTTGTTTTTTTTATAAAATTAAAGTTTAATAACACAGCTAAATTGACAGTTTATATAGTTGTTTTTAAACTTATTTATAGTGCAAATTGGTCACGTTTTTTATGGCTTATTTATTCACTGAATTATAAATTTGAGAATCATTATCATTTAGTGGCGGGAGTGAAGGGACTCGAACCCTCGACCTATCGCGTGACAGGCGATCGCTCTAACCAACTGAGCTACACCCCCACATATGATACATTTTGGTGGGCAGTAAAGGACTCGAACCTTTGACCCCCTCGGTGTAAACGAGATGCTCTACCAACTGAGCTAACCGCCCTTAACCAAAGTAGTGAGTTATATCCTTTAGTCTAATAACGTCAAGATTAATTAGTTGTTATAAAATCAAGGAAATTTTTAAAAACCACCTCTCCAATTATTTTTGGAGTTAAAATTATCTTCCTCAGTTTTAGATGTAGGTCTAAACAAGTAATAAGCTATAAATATTACTGTTAAAACAATTAAAAAAAATTCCATTAAATTTTATGTTATTGAATGCTAGCTTGAGACTTGTCATCTTTTTTGGACATATCTACTTCAACCCACTCTGTTTTTTTAAGTTCTTTCGTCAGAGCAATCTTCAAAACTTCATCAGCAAATTCGACGGGCGTAATTTTAATTTCATCAATAATTTTTTTTGGCATATCTACTAAATCTTTTTCGTTTTCTTTTGGAATTAATACTTGTTTAATCCCAGCTCTGTGGGCTGCTAAAAGTTTTTCTTTTAATCCACCAATAGGTAAAACTTGCCCAGTTAAAGTCACTTCACCTGTCATTGCTACATCTCTTCTTACAGGGATATTTGTTATTGATGAAACAATAGATGTTACCATACCAATTCCAGCAGAAGGACCATCTTTTGGTGTTGCGCCTTCAGGAACATGAATATGAAAATCTTTTTTTTCAAATAAAGGTGGTATAATTCCATATTCAAGACATTTTGACCTTACAAAAGATTTGGCAGCCTTAACTGACTCTTGCATTACATCGCCTAATTTTCCAGTGATCTGCATTCTACCTTTTCCAGGCATTGTAACTGTCTCAATTTTTAGGATTTCACCACCGTACTCTGTCCAAGCTAAGCCTGTAACAATACCAACTCTATTTTCACTTTCTAACTCACCAAATTTAAACTTTGGTACTCCTAGGAAATCAGATAAATTTTTGGTGTCAACATTTACCTCTTTTTCTTCACCTGCTACAACCTTTTTCACAACTTTTCTGGCAACTTTAGAAATTTCTCTTTCTAAATTTCTTACCCCAGACTCTTTTGTGTAGCTTCTAATAATTTCTTTAATTATGTCATTACCTAGTTTCATTTCCTTTTCTTTAACACCGTTATCCTTTATTTGTTTTGGAAGTAAATATTTGTCAGCAATATTAATTTTTTCATCTTCAGTGTAACCAGCCAATCTAATAACTTCCATTCTATCTAATAATGGAGGTAATATATTTAGAGTATTAGCGGTAGTTACAAACATCACATCTGAAAGATCATAATCAACTTCTAAATAATGGTCGTTGAATGAAGTATTTTGTTCAGGGTCCAAAGCTTCTAATAAAGCTGAGGAAGGATCACCTCTATAATCGTTTCCTATTTTATCAATTTCATCTAATAGAATTAATGGATTTTTTGTTCCAGCCTTTTTCATCATTTGAATTATTTTACCTGGTAAAGACCCGATATAAGTTCGTCTGTGACCTCGGATTTCAGCTTCATCTCTCATACCGCCGACTGACATTCTAACAAATTCTCTATTAGTTGCTTTTGCAATTGATTTACCCAAGGAAGTTTTTCCAACTCCAGGAGGTCCAACTAAGCACAAAATTGGTCCTTTAATTTTTTCCATCCTTTTTTGAACAGCTAAAAATTCTATAATTCTCTCTTTAACTTTTTCTAGCCCAAAATGATCTTTATCTAAAATATTTAACGCTTTAGTCAAATCAATATCGACTTCACTTTTTTTATACCATGGAAGTTCTGTCATCCAATCTAAATAATTTCTAACAACTGTAGCTTCAGCAGACATAGGACTCATATTTTTTAATTTCTTAAGTTCTTGTAAACATTTTTTTTCTACCTCTTTTGGCATTTTTGCTTTTAGAATAGCCTTATTTAAGCTTGTACTTTCATCTTTTCCGTCTTCAATCTCACCTAATTCTTTTTGGATAGCTTTTAATTGTTCATTTAGATAATATTCTCTTTGGGTTTTTTCCATTTGAGTTTTAACTCTACCTCTAATTCTTTTTTCAACTCCAATAATGCTTGTTTCATTTTCCATTATTTTTACAATTGAGTTTAATCTTTTTTTAACATCAGAGGTCTCAAAAATTTGTTGTTTTTCTGAAATTGTAGCTGAAATATGTGATGCAATATTATCAGCTATTTGAGAAGGGTCTTTTAATTGTTTTATTGTATTAATAGTTTCGCTTGAAATTTTTTTGTTAATAGATGTTAATTTTTCTAATCTTCTTACTGCTGTAACAGCCAAAGGATATAAATCTTCATCTTTGTTAATTACATCGTTAAATGATGTATATTCACATGTAATAAATTTATCATTATCTTTAAAATCTAAAATTTTGACTCTTTTTACTCCTTCTACTAAAACTTTAACAGTACCATCAGGTAATTTTAAAAGTTGAAGTATGCTTCCTTCACAACCATAAGTGAAAATATCTGTTTTTTTAGGATCATCTATTTCTGAATTTCGCTGAGTAACTAGAATAATTTTCTTATCTTTTTTCATCACTTCATTCAGAGCAGAAATAGATTTATCTCTTCCTACAAAAAGAGGAATGACCATACTTGGAAATACCACAATATCTCTAAGTGGTAATAATGGTGATGAAATTTTAACGTCCATAGGACTAAATATGGATATTATAACTTATATTGCAATACCTTTTTCTTATTTATTAAGGTTATTAAGCCGCTGATGTCTTCCCAGACTTAGATTTATTGTCAGTTTTGGCATGTACTACAATCGGTTGTGATAGTCCTTTTGCGGCAGAAGAATCAACTATTACTTCTTCAATATTCTCCTCACTGGGTAAATCATACATTGTTTTCAATAAAATATTTTCTAATATTGATCTCAAACCTCTTGCACCAGTTTTTTTTCTTATTGCCTTTAATGCTATTTCTTTCAAAGCACTTTCTTTAAAAGTAAGTTTTGCACCATCAAGTTTAAATAATTCTTGATATTGTTTCATTAAAGAATTTTTTGGTTCTTGTAATATCTTAATTAAAGATTTTTCATCTAAGTCTTCTAAAGTTGCTATCATTGGTAGTCTTCCAATAAACTCAGGTATTAATCCATATTTCAATAAATCTTCTGGTTCCAAACCTTTCATCCATTCACCAGTTTTTTTGTCTTGTGTATTTTTAACATCAGCACCAAAACCAATGGAAGTTCCTTTGTCTCTTTGAGATATTATTTTATCTAAACCAGCAAATGCTCCTCCGCAAATAAACAAAATATTAGTTGTATCAACTTGTAAAAATTCTTGTTGTGGATGTTTTCTTCCACCTTGAGGTGGAACACTAGCAATAGTACCTTCCATTATTTTTAATAATGCCTGCTGTACTCCTTCACCAGATACATCTCTTGTAATTGAGGGATTTTCAGATTTTCTACTTATCTTATCTACCTCATCAATATACACTATACCTCTTTGAGCTTTTTCAACATTATAATCAGCTGCCTGTAATAATTTCAAAATAATATTTTCAACATCTTCTCCTACATATCCAGCTTCTGTAAGAGTTGTTGCATCTGCCATTGTAAATGGAACATCTAAAATTCTAGCTAAAGTTTGAGCTAATAAAGTTTTTCCACAACCAGTTGGTCCAACTAAAAGAATGTTTGATTTTGCAAGCTCAACATTTTTACTTGTTTTATTCTCATAATTTAATCTTTTATAATGATTGTGCACAGCTACAGATAAAACTTTTTTTGCATGAGTTTGTCCAATTACATAATCATCTAAAACGGTACAAATTTCTTTTGGTGAAGGTAAGCCATCTTGATGTTTTACAAATGTATCTTTGCTTTCCTCTTTAATAATATCCATGCAAAGTTCAACACATTCATCACAAATGAAAACTGTAGGACCAGCTATAAGTTTTCTAACTTCGTGTTGACTCTTTCCACAGAAAGAACAATAAAGTATGTTTTTATTATTTGTGCTCATAAAATTTATAACGAATCAATTTTAATTACTTTATTATAGATGACTTATGTTTATCAAGTTTCTTATGTTTATAGGTCAATATATAGTGCTTTAGGATCTTTTCTCTACTACTTCATCTATTAAGCCAAAAGATTTTGCTGTATCAGCTGTCATGAAATTATCTCTCTCAAGTGCTGACTTAATTTCTTCAACTGATTTACCTGTGTGTTTGGAGTAAATTTCGTTTAATCTTTTTTTTAAAGCTAAAACTTCATTTGCATGAATTTCAATATCAGTTGCTTGTCCCTGAAAACCTGCCGAAGGTTGATGAACCATAATTCTAGAATTTGGTAATGAAAATCTTTTTCCTTTAGTGCCAGCTGAAAGTAAGAATGATCCCATTGAGGCAGCTTGACCAATGCATAAGGTAGAAATGTCAGGTTTGATATATTGCATTGTGTCATAAATTCCTAAACCAGCTGTAACTAAACCCCCTGGACTATTAATATATAAATAAATTTCTTTTTTTGGATCTTCAGCTTCTAAAAATAAAAGCTGAGCTGTAACTAGAGAGGCAACATTATCGTTAATTTGACCTGTTAGAAAAATAATTCTTTCTTTTAAAAGTCGTGAATAAATATCATAAGCTCGTTCACCTTTATTTGATTGTTCAACAACCATTGGAACAAGATTGCTCATAAATTCTGATAATTTATTTGTCATAAGTTGATTCGTTTTACTTATACAACTTGAGATTACTTTTTGCTAACTTTTTTTGTTTTTTTAGCTGCTGGTTTAGCTTTTAAAGGTTTTGGCTTAGTTTTATTAGTTGTAGATTTTTTTGACTCAACCTTTTTTTCAGGTTTCCTTTGCTCTTTAAGCTCTTGATCAAGCTGTTGCTTTTGAGATTGTTTTAAAATTTTTTCAGCTTCGTCTTTGGTAATTTCTTTTTTGTTTGATTTTGCTTTTTCTTTTATAAGATTTATAATTTTATCCTCATAAACGGTACCCCTTAAACTTGCTACTGCTGAAGGGTTCTTTTGATAAAAATCCATAACCATTTTTTCTTGTCCTGGCATCATTCTAATTTGTTTCTGAATTTCTGATTGTAATTCTTGTTCAGTAACTTTGACTTGATTTTGCTCTCCAAATTCATTTAAAATTAAACCAACTTTAATTCTTTTTTTTGCTATATCCTCAAAATTTTTTCTACTTTTTTTAGCATCGTCTTCTGACATGCCTTGTGAGAGAACTTTGATTTCTTCTTCCATTAAATTTTCTGGAATTTCGCTTACTTTAAAATTTTCAATTTCTTTTAAAATTTGATTTTTAGATAATCTATCAAGAGAGTTTTTGTATTCATCATTAATTTGTTTCGTTATCAAGACTTTAAGATCCTTTAAATCCTTGGCCCCTAAATTTTTTGCAAAACCATCATCAATTTTAGTTTCTTCAGGAATTTTTACTGATAAAATTTTACAATTAAATTTTGCTTTTTTGTTAACTAAATCTTTTTCAGGAAAATTTTCTGGTAGTGTAGCCTCTACTTCCTTTTCGTCACCATTTTTGACACCAACTAGTTGTTTATCAAAACCTTTTAAAAATAAATCTTTCCCCAAAGTTAACTGAGTATTCTTTCCTTCACTTCCTTTGAAAGGTTTGTCATCAACTGTTGCTGTATAATCAAATGTTACTAAATCACCTTCTTTGGCTTTAGTGTCTTTAGCATCTTTAAAACTTGGTTGGTTTTTTGCTATTTCTTTAATTCTTTTATCAGTTTCTTTTTCATCAATTTTAACTGAATATTCATCAAATTTTAAATTTTCTATAGACTTGATTTCTACTTTAGGTAATTCTGTTACAGATAAAACATATTCTAAATCTTTATCCTCACCGTAAGTTTTAAGATCTAACTTTGGCTGACCTGCGGGTTTAATTTTGTTTTCCTCTAAAGCTTTTGTGGAAGTTTCTTTCAAAACTTTATCTAAAACTTCACTAAAAACAGCTTGTCCAAATTGTCTTTTTAATATCTCTCTTGGAACTTTTCCTGGTCTAAAACCTTTTAAGTTTACAGTCCCTTTAATTTCCTCGTATTTTTCATCTAAATAAGAATTCATAGTTTTCTTATCTATAAATATCTTAAGATCTTTATTTAAACCTTTTTTGTTTTCTACTGTAACTTTCATAAAATTCTAATGGTAGGGCGAAAAGGACTCGAACCTTCACAGATTGCTCTATCGGTTCCTAAGACCGACGCGTCTACCAATTCCGCCATCGCCCCACAAATTTAGAGGTTTTATATATGATTGAAACTATTTGTCCAACGACAATTATTGTAAATTCTAATATTTTTCCTCTATAATATATTAGTATGATTATTTCTCCTTGTATAAGTATCTGCAAAACTGATCCAAGTACTGGATATTGTTATGGATGTGGAAGAAATAATGATGAAAAAAAAATGTGGAAACTTGAAGATACAACCGATGATTGGAAAAAAGAAAATATCGAAATTATAAAAAAAAGATTAACTGGTTGGCAATTAGAAAGTTTTGAACAGTCCTATACATACAAAATTGAAAATGGTATTTCTTTGTATAAAAAAAAATTTAAAAAATGAGTAAAACTTCAATTGTAATTATTATCTATATAATAGGGCTTATTTTTGGGGCCTTGGTTCTTAAAATCTGGAGTGCAGATACTAGTATTTTAAAAGGTCTTTTGGGGTTAGGTTGGACAGCTTTACTTCTAATAGGAATATTTTTTGCTGAGAAAAATGAGAAAAATTAGTTACCTAATTTTTCTTTTTTTTATAATTTTGCCTTTTCAAAATTTAAAATCAGAAATAATCATTATGAGTGCTTGTGATGATAAAGAAGATCAATTTTTAAAGAATGAATACATTCTAAATCTTAATGAACTAATGATGACCAGAAACTACGTTTATAAAGAAAAAACGTATCAAAAATATAGAATAACAGATTTAAGTGTTAAAAAATCTAATTCATACGTAAGAAATATCTATGAAGAAGATGGAAAAATTTTTACTCACAAACATGGTTATCCTCAATTTTATACACAAATTTTTTTTGAAAAAGGGAAACAAGAAATTTTTTTGAAAACAGTACTTAATGATGAGGAAGGTATATCGAAAATATCAACATGTAAGAAGGTGGAAAAGTTTAAAGAAGAAAGTTAATTTTTTTTTTTATTTTTTTTTAAATTTCTTTTTCTTGTTCCAAACTGATTATTAGTAATATTACTTCTGTGCTTAGCGTAAGCTTGCTTTTGTGCTTGTTTCATTGCTCTTTTTGAGGACATAATAATCTAATAATTTATTTCAATACTTCCTATAATATTAAAATTTTTATCAGATACAACTATTTCACCTGATGATGGAGCATAATTTAAAACCTCTGATATTAATACATAATGAGTAACAAATACTATATTTTGATTATTTTTTAATTGTTGAACATAATTTTCTAGTTCTTCAATTTGTTTAGTTTTATTTTTTGCGTATTTTGAACTGTAAAAAGAATTTAAAAAATTTTTTATAGAATAGTCTTCAAAAGCTATATTTGCAGTTTCTTTACATCTACACCATTCACTTGAAAAAATTTTTTCAATTTTAATATTATTATTTATAAAAAATTCACCAATTTTTTTAGCTTGCTTTCTTCCCTCTTCACTCAAATTTCTTTGAGTTGAACAATCGTCTAAATTGAAATTATCTGGATCACCACTCCCAGGTGCGTAAGCATGTCTTATAAATATTAATTTATTACCATCTAGAAGTTGATTCATTAAATTTTTATTTGAATCTGCTTTAATTGATGTTGTTAAAGATATAAATATTATGAATAAAAATTTTAAAAATTTCATTTTATGGATATTAGTTTAAACGATTTAAATAAAACAATAGTAAATTGTAGAAAATGTCCTCGTCTTGTTAAATTTATAAATAAAGTAAGTACTAACAAAAGAAAACAAAATATTGATGAGGTTTACTGGGGAAAACCTGTACCTGGATTTGGAAATTTAAATTCAAAATTAGCTATTATTGGTTTGGCCCCTGCTGCTCATGGTGGAACAAGAACTGGTAGAGCATTCACTGGGGATAAATCTGGAGAGTTTTTATTTAAATGCTTATATGAAGTAGGAATTTCAAATACTCCTTTCTCAAAAAATTTAAATGATAATTTAAAATTAAAATGTACTTATATTACTAATATACTTAAATGCGTACCACCAGAAGACAAGCCACTCAGTAATGAAATTTCAAATTGTTCAAACTTTTTTGATCAAGAGATTTTATCTTTAAAAAAACTTAAAGTTATTGTTACCCTTGGCAAAGTTGCTTTTGATAACTGTCTAAAATTGTATAAACAAAAATTCAATATTAAACAAAAGTTTGTTTTTAAACATGGAAAGGCACAATTATTACCAAATGGTTTAATAATATTATCTAGTTACCATCCAAGCCCCAGAAATGTAAATACAAAACTAATTTCTAATAAGATGATGGTAGATTTATTCAAAAAAGCAAAAAAATTAGCTAAATTTTAATACTGTCACAAAAATAGGGTTTAAATTTAGTATAAATTTCATCTGGAATTTTAATTGGTTTTCCGTTGGTGTTAACAAAAACTAAATGAACTTGAGCTTCAACAATTATATCATCTGCTTTTGTAATTATTTGATTCATGAAAAAAGATGTTTTTGTAATAGATTTAACAAAAGATCTTACTGTTAATTCGTCTTCTAAATGAGCAGATTTTTTATATTCAATATTACAAGCTTTAACTATAATTAAAGATTCAAAATTATCTTGAATTTTTTTATTACTATATCCAATTGAAAATAAAGCTTCTGTTCTTGCTCTTTCTAAAAATTTCAAATAATTTGCGTAATAAACTACTCCACCTGAGTCAGTATCCTCATAATAAACTTTCAATTTATGAAAGAAATTTTCATGCATAAAAAAAGTATATCAAATTATTATTATTCTGTTGAAAAATAAATATTCTGGAAATAAGCGATAGATTTCATTTTTGAATTATCAGTATCTGACATTATAGCCAATCCATCTAATTCATTTACGTCTAAATTGTGAAATTTCTTAAAATCATCTTTTACGTTTGCCTTTACTGTTATCCACTCATTTAAGTTTTTTTTTGTGCTTGCTAAAACATTATCTATTGATTTCTTAGTGTATGGACTAGGCCAATTAGATCCAACATCATTATTACTTGAAAAAACATAATTTATTGCTCTATTTGATAAAGGTGTAGCTCCCGTCTTTTTAATCACAAAAACTCTTGCCGCATAGTCGTGTCCCTTTTTTGTATTTTCTTTTATGCCAGATAAATCTTTCTCAATTTTCCATGTAATATTTATGAAGGGTGTCTTGTTTAAGTCAATTTTGATTTCTTTACCTAGACCTGAGGCAGCATTATCAGCAACCGATTTTAAAAAAGCCCCATTTTCATTAGTTCCCACGGTATAAGTAGTTTTGTTATCCGCTCCCCTTACCTTTCTTACTTCTAAGTTTGAAAGCTCAGTCTCAGAAAAATCAAATACCTTTATTTCATCTGCTAACAAGGTATTGGTAGTTATAAGTAAAGTTGCTAAAATTTTAAATACAAGTTTCATAAATATTTTTTTAAAAAAAATTCTTAATACATGATTTTGACAAAATTTAAACATTCAAAATTCAACTTTTAGTTCTATATTAAGAATATGAAAACAATTTCCATTTTTATACTACTTATTTACTGGTCAATAATGATTTTTGCACCAGTTATGTCTAAAGATGTTAAGTTTAGTAGAGCAAAGGTTAATAATACTAAAATGGTTGAGCAAAAGCCACAAGGTTAATAAGTCGAACGACCACCACTTATATCAAAAACAGCTGCAGTTGAAAACGTATTCTCCTCTGAGGAAAGCCAACAAACTAAGGATGTGAATTCTTCAACCTCTAAAAATCTGCCTCTTGGTACCTTTGAAAGCATTCTTTGGACATGTTCTTTTGTCATTTGGTCCAAAATTCGAGTATTAGCACCTGCGGGTGTGATTGCATTAACTGCTATATTTTTGTCAGCAAGTTCTTTACCTAAGGATTTTGTGAGACCTATAGCTCCTGCTTTTCCGACACTATATGCACTTGCATTAGCATTGCCATCTTTTCCAGCCACTGAAGCAACATTTACAATTCTACCATAATTATTTTTAATCATGTTAGGCACTATTGTTCTGCAGCAATTAAAAGTTCCCATCAAGTTAATATCAACTACTTTTTTCCACATCTCCACATCATACTCCCATAAAGATGCTGTAGGACCTGTTATTCCAGCATTGTTGATTAAAATATCAATATTTGTTTTTTTGGTTATTTCATTAATACAATTTTCAACTTCTTTATAATTAGATACATCAACGATATTTGAGCTTAAATTCGGACTATCTAAATCTTTTTGAGCTTTTTCTATCATTTCAGTATCTACGTCCCAAATAATTACTTTTGCACCTGATTTTAAAAATCGTTTAGCAATATCCAGACCAAATCCCTGGGCTCCTCCAGTAACTAGAGCAGTTCTATCTTTAAAATCAAAATTAATTCTATCTTTCATTTTTATTTTTTTGATAATAGATAGTATGTAAAACCAGCAACAAATGCACCTATTATCCATGAATATGAATGCATAAACATCATATTTGAATTCCAAATAGTCGATGCTGAAAAAATAAAACCTAAAATTACAGAATACACTCCTTTAATATGCCATCCACCAGAATAATAATATTCTCCACTACTTTCCAACGAATAAATATCTTTATTTATTAAATTTTTTTTTCTTACTAAATAAAAATCAGAAATCATAATTCCAAACATTGGACCAAATAATGCACTAAAAGTATCGATAAATGACAAAATTCCAATTTGACTCAAATAAGTTAACCAAAAAATTCCAATTAGAAAACCTATAAGCACAATTATAAAGCTAGAACTTTTTAATGTTAGCGAAGAAGGAGAGAAGTTAATTAGTGAATATTGTGATGGTATAAAATTTGCAATTAAGTTAGTTGATGCTGAGGCAATAACTATAAAAACTAACACTAAATTTGTAACAAGTAAATTATCTAATTTTCCAATTATATCTGAAGGATTTGTTAGTATTCTATCCAAATTTTCGGGATCTTGTTTAAGAAAAGCATCTGCTCCTGTAACAATAAATAACGTAAAAAATGAAAAAATAACTAAATTAAGTATTAAACTTAAATTTCCTTTTTTTAAATCATTTTTATTTTTAACGTATCGGGAGAAATCGCCAAAACTTAAAATTACAATTGAAAAATATGCAAAAATAGTACCTGAAACTGTAATTAACGGTGCAATGTTATCCTTATCTATAAAATTACTATAATCAAAAGAATTTAAAAATGCATTTGATGTAAATTTTACATCACTTAATAAAATTGAAAAAAAGAAAACAATTATTCCTAAATAAACTGCTATAGCAGAAAACTTTATCAATTTTCTGTTAAAAATCATTCCAGCACTAAATAAAAAACCTTGAACAAAAATTACAAGTATAATTGAAAACCAATCAATAATATTTAAACCTAAAAAGAACGTTAAGAAAATATCTTGATCTAGAATTGAAGGATTGTAAGAAAAAATACCTATTCTTATTAAATAAACGACCGCTTTTGATAAAAAATATGTTTGAACACCAAACATAAAAATTCCAACTAAACATCTAAATAGACCAAAAAATTTTGATCCATTGAAACCTAAAGATGATCTCAATAAAACAACAAAAGGCAAACCGTATTTTTGTGATGGTTGACCTATCAAATTTGAAAAAAAATAAACTAATAACGATCCTATAAGTGTTCCAAAAAAAACAACAAATGAGTTTAAATCGTATATAAAATATAGAGACGCAATAAGTGAAAATCCTATAATGCTTTGAATGTTAACGCCCCAAAAACAAAACAGATCTTTCCAATCCCAATTTTTGTCATTAGGATTTACAGAGACTAGATCCCAATTAATTAATGTTTTTTTTGATTTTTGTTGACTCACTTGGACAATAATAAACTAAAATCTTCTACTGTCCATATAAGAGAGTTGGCAACCAAAGTGCTATTTGAGGAAATACAATAATTAAAATTAAACCTATTACTTGCAGAACCATAAATTGCATCATTCCATAATAAATATCTTTGAGATCCCATTCTGGGACCACTCCTTTTAGAAAATATGCAGAAAGTGCGACTGGAGGTGATAACCAGGCGGTTTGTAAATTTACAGCTACTAAAATTGCAAACCAAGTTAAGTTAAAACCTAAAGCTTCTACAAGTGGTAAAATTATTGGAATTATTATCATCACAATAGGAACCCATTCTAAAGGCCATCCTAGTAAAAAAATCATGACCATTATCATTGCTAGGATTAAATATTTATTCATTTCTAATCCCAATAAAAATTCAGTCAATAAAGTTGGTGTTCCTAATCTTGCAAAAACTGCTCCAAAAAAATTAGAAGCTGCAACTAGGACCATTATTAATGCAGTTATTTCTAAAGTTTTAACTAACGCTTCTTGTAGCTTTGGAAGTGTCAATTTTTTATAAGCTAAAGATAATAATAATGCTCCCATAGCACCACAGCCTGCGGCTTCTGTTGGAGTAGCAAATCCAAACAAAATACTTCCTAAAGCAGCAAATACTAATGCTGCTGGTGGAACTAACCCAAGAAAAAATTCAATCCAAACCTCTTTCATACTAGCAGCTCTCATGTCTTCTGGTAAAACGGGTCCAAGCTTTGGATTAATCATACACCTGATTGTGGTGTATGCTGCGTATAAAGTTGCGAGTAAAATTCCAGGAAAAATAGCTGCTGCAAATAAATCAATCACAGGTATTTCCATGATTGGACCCATGACAACAAGCATGATGCTTGGAGGAATTAAAATACCTAAAGTTCCGCCAGCAGTGATTGTCCCCGCTGCAAGTCTAACGTCGTATCCAGATCTATTCATGGATTTTGCAGCCATAATTCCTAAAATTGTAACTGACGCACCTACAATTCCTGTCGCTGCAGCAAAAATTACGGAAACAAATAAAACTGCGTAATATAAGGACCCCTTAACTTTTGCCAACATCATTTGAAATGATGAAAACAATCTTTCCATTAGTCCAGCTTGTTCCATCATAATACCCATGAAGACAAAGAGTGGCACGGCGGCGAGAGTTTGTTCTGTCATTACCATTGAAAATTGGAGTGTCATCAAATAAAAAACTAACTTTCCAAATCCTAGATAACCAAAAACAAATCCTAAAAATATTAATGTAAATGAAATTGGAAAACCAACAAATATCGCAAACAACATTACACCTACAAGAATAAAACCTAAAATTGCGGGATCTATTAATTCAGCTATCATTTATTTTCTCCAGGCCACTCACCTTTTTTAGCTGCCCAATAACTTTTAAATAGTTCTGAAATTCCTTGTATTAGTAAAAAAATAATTCCAATAAGTAAGCATGTCTTAATTGGCCACATATATGGCATCCAAGTTGTATCCATGCCACGTTCACCTCTTTGAATTGATTCGCCTACATAACCAATTGTCATGTAAAGAAAAACAAATAATCCTGGAAAATAAAATAAAAGATATAACCAAAAATCTATAAGACCTTGGTTTTTAGTTTTAAAATTTCTATATAAAAAATCAGCCCTGATATGAACTCCTCTAGATAAAGCATAACCAGCACCTAACATAAATAATGCCCCATATAAAAAACGGCTAATGTCATAAGCCCAAATTGTTGGTGCTAAAAATAATTTTCTAGCAAGAACTTCATAAGTCATTGCAAAAATAAGTGGCATCAATATCCAACAAACAATATTACCAATCCATTTACTAAATTTATCTATATTGATAATAGATTTTGCCATCCAGATAGGCATATCATCTGGCATTTTACCAGAACCACCTCGCCTTTCAGCAATCATTTCATCTGATATATCAAGTTTTGATGGTTCGTCTGTCATAAAATTTTTGTTAAAAAAAATTAGAGCGGACTGTAAAAGTCCGCTCTAATAAATTAAGATTAATTACTGATTACTTTAATGTTGCAGCGTGAGCCATTCCTAGCTTCGCGTTTGACATTTGAGCACCACTCCAGAAAGGAACAGCTATATCAGCAAAGTTTTTCATAGAAGTATATACTTCGTTGAAAAATTTGTTCTCTGCAGCATTCTTATTTAAAGAAGCTTTTGCAGCAGCCATATATTCTGTAAAATAATCTGAAGGTGTATCTTCAAGGATTACTCCGTGTTTAGTAGTTAACTCTCTTAACGCTTTACCATTTTCATAGATTCTGTAACTTAAAGATTTTGCTAATGATGCATTAGCAGCAACCTCAAGAGACTTCTTCTCATGATCAGTCATAGCATTATAAGTTTTTCCAGTAATATAAAAGTCAGCATTTACTACTACTTGGTGTAAACCTTGTAGATAGTAGTGCTTTAATACTTTTTGAAAACCAAATGTTAAGTCTGGTTTTGGACAACACCATTCAGCAGCATCGATTGTACCTGCTTCAAGAGCTGGAAGAATATCTCCACCACCCATAGCAACAGATGCTATACCAATGTCTTTATAAGTTTGTCCTGGAATTCCTGGAGGAGTTCTGAATTTATATTTTCTAAAGTCAGCCATATCTTTAATTGGTTTTGGAAACCAACCTAAAGCTTCTGGACCAACTGGTTGAATCATAAATCCTTTAATGTCTCTTCCCATCTCTTTCCATAATTGGTCGTATAACTCTTTACCACCACCATATTGGAACCAAGATAAGAATGCGATATTATCAATACCTACTCCACCACCAGCTACTGGCGAACCAAATAACATAGCAGCAGGGTGATCTCCTGACCAATAGTGAGTCCATGCGAATCCACAATCAATCAATCCTTTATCAACCGCATCAAGAGTTTCTTTAACTCCCACTACAGCACCAGCAGGTAAAATTTCAAATTTTAATGAACCAGCTGTAAGTGTTGTAACTGTATCAGTAAAGTCCTTTAACATCTTAACTTCATCAGCTTTTGTGTTAAGAACTGTCTGACATTTAAGTGTTTTTGCAGCATTAGCACTAGATGTAAATCCAAGAACTAAAATAGTTGCAAATAACATTGAAATGATTTTTTTCATTATTTTTCCTCTTGTTAATTTAAAGGTCGCATACAATCAGAAAAATATAGCTGACACAAGTGACAATTGAGTAATAAATGTATAAATAACATTAAATTAAAAAAAACAATTCAACTAAAAATGGAAAAATTTGATTTTATAATTATTGGAGCTGGTTCAGCAGGATGTGTGTTGGCAAATAGACTCTCAGAAAATCCAAAAAATAAAATTGCTTTAATAGAAGCAGGAGGAAAAGATAATTATCCATGGATACACATTCCTGTTGGTTATTTTAAAACAATGCACAATCCAAATGTTGATTGGTGTTACAATACTGAGCCTGATGAAACGATGAACGGCAGATCAATTCGTTATCCTAGAGGAAAAACTTTAGGCGGAAGCTCGTCTATCAATGGTCTTTTATATATCAGAGGACAAAGTAGAGACTATGATGTTTGGCGTCAAATGGGAAATTCTGGATGGGGATGGAACGATGTACTCCCATACTTTATCAAAGCTGAAAATCAGGAAAGGGGTAAGGATGAATTTCATGGTGTAGGAGGACCCTTATCTGTATCAGATCAAAGAATTCAGTTACCTTTATTAAATGAATTTCAAAATGCTGCTGAAGAATTTGGAATTCCTAAAACTAAAGATTTTAATACTGGTGACAATCATGGGTGTGGTTATTTTCAAGTAACAGAAAAAGATGGTTTTAGATGCAGCACTGCTGTTGGTTATCTAAATCCAATAAAAAAAAGATCAAACTTAAAAATTATTACTGAAGCTCATGTTAAAAAGATCAATTTTGAAAATAAAACTGCAAAAGAAGTTGAGTATTGGCAGGATAATGTATTAAAAAAGATATCAGCAAATAGAGAAATAATTTTATCATCTGGGGCTATTGGATCACCACAAATATTACAGACATCTGGAATTGGAAATTCAGAAAAATTAAAAAAATTAGGAATTGAAATAATACATGAATTGAAAGGTGTTGGAGAAAATTTACAGGACCATTTAATGTTTAGACCAATTTATAAAATACATGGATTAAAATCACTTAACAAAAAAATAAATAGTTTATTTGGGAATTTATTAATTGGTTTAGAGTATGTCTTTAATAGAAGTGGACCAATGACAATGGGTGCCAGTCAAATGTGTATGTTTGCGAAAAGTGATCCAACTTTAGAATTACCTGATCTTCAGTGGCATGTTCAACCAATGAGTATGGACACCCTTGGTGCAACAAAAAATCATGATTTCCATGCATTCACACCAACTGTTTCAAATATTAGACCAACTAGTAGAGGTTATGTAAATATAGTTGATAAAGATTCAAGAACTTATGCAAAAGTAAAATTAAATTACTTATCAACCGATCATGATAGAATGGTTGCAGCTAAAGGGTTAAAACTTACACGAAAAATTGTAATGGAATCTGAAACATTTAAAAAATATAAACCTGAAGAATATAGACCAGGTATTAATATTAATAACGATGAAGAACTTGTGAAAGCGGGTTCAGATTATACACAAACAATATTTCACCCTGTTGGCACATGTAAAATGGGACAAGATGATATGGCAGTTGTAGATGAAAAACTTAAGGTAAAAGGTATAAACAACCTCAGAGTAATTGATGCATCAATAATGCCAAATATAACTTCAGGTAACACCAATGCACCTACAATAATGATTGCAGAAAAAGGTGCAGATATGATACTTAGAAATTAATGTTCGCTGACTTAATTACCCCAGAGCAAATAACAATCTTAACACAAATCATTTTAATTGATCTTGTTTTAGCAGGAGATAATGCAATTATTATTGGAATGGTTGCATCTAAATTTCCATTAGAACAAAGAAGAAAAATAATTTTTTGGGGAATCGGTGGTGCAGTTATATTAAGAATAATCTTAACTTTATTAACTGCGTATTTATTACAAATTACAGGCCTTAGATTACTTGGCGGATTACTTCTACTTTATATTGTCTATAAACTTTATATTGATGTTATCAAAGGCTCAGATCATGATGGTAATATAAATGTAGACAATTCAAGTTTCTTAAGAGCAATTTGGACAATTTTATTAGCAGATTTTACAATGAGTTTAGATAATGTTTTGGGTGTTGCCGGTGCAGCTGGAGATCATTATTACTTATTAATTTTTGGACTAATTTTATCTATCGTATTAATGGCAACAGCTGCAACATTAATATCTAATTGGATTAAAAAATATAAATGGATAGCTTGGGCAGGTTTATTAGCAATTTTAATTGTTGCTATTGAGTTGATTTACACAGATATTAAAATAATATTTTTATAATGTTCTTAAAAAATTATAATTTAAAAAATAAAACTGCAGTAGTTACAGGTGCTGGCAAAGGATTGGGTAGAGCCTGCGCTATTGCATTTGCAGAAGCAGGTTCTAATTTAGTTATAATTAGTCGAACCAAAAAAGATCTTAACGAAGTATCTAAAAAGGTAAAAAAATTTAAAGTCAAATGCAAATCTTATATTTGCGATATTACTAATTATAAAGAAATTAAAGAGATCATAAATAAACAATCAAAAATTGATATTTTAATAAATAACGCAGGAAATAATATACCTGAACATTTTACAAAAGTTAAAACAAAGAATATGGAATATCTTGTTAAAATTAATACTGTTGCAACTTTCAATCTTGCACAATTGTGTGCTCTTAAAATGATACAGTCTAAAAACAGAAAAAAAATTGGTGGTGCAATAATCAATATGTCATCTCAAATGGGACATGTTGGGGGTCCAATTAGAAGCGTATACAATATGAACAAATGGGGCTTAGAAGGTTTAACAAAAGGAATGTCTTTGGATTTAGCAAAGTATAACATAAGAGTAAATACTGTTTGTCCCACTTTTGTAGTGACACCAATGACTAAGAAATTCTTAAAAAATAAGAAATTTAAAAGAGAAACTCTTAATAATATTCCACTTGGAAGATTTGCTGAATTGTCTGAAATAGCCTCATCTGTAGTTTTTTTGGCTTCAGATGCAGCTTCAATGATTACTGGAACTTCTTTATTGGTTGATGGTGGATGGACTGCAAAATAATAAATAAATTATTTTTAATTTTAATTATCTTTTTTCCATCACAATTAAATGCTATTGAATTTCAAGGAAAATTTTTACAAGGTCATTATATCATTGGATTAACAGATCCATCAGCGCAAATCACCATAGATAAGAAGAGAGTTAAAGTATCTAAAGATGGATATTTTGTGTTTGGAATTGATAGAGATAGAAAATTTGATTTAATAATAACCAAGATAAAAAATGGTAAAAAAGAAAAAATAATAAAGAAAGTTTTAAAAAGAAAATACAATATACAAAGAATAGATGGTTTAGAAGAAAGTAAGGTCACACCTCCGGAATCTGTATATAAAAGAATTAAAGAAGAAAATAATAAAATTGGTGAAGCAAGAGCAATCAATTCTGATTTGTCTTTTTTTAAAGACAAGTTCATAATGCCTGTTGAGGGAATTATTAGTGGAGTTTATGGAAGCCAAAGAATTTTAAATGGAAAACCAAGGTGGCCTCATTATGGAATAGATATTGCTGCAAAAAAAGGCACAATGATTAAATCTTCAAGTTCAGGTATTGTTACAATGGCAGAAGATGATCTTTATTACACTGGTGGAACAATAATTATGGATCATGGACATGGTATATCCACAATATATTCTCACCTGGAAACTGTCTTAGTCTCAGTTGGTGATAAAATTAATCAAGGAGATATCATTGGGACAGTTGGTTCTACTGGAAGATCTACAGGACCTCATTTGGATTTTAGAGTAAATTGGTTTCAAACTAGACTCGATCCAATGTCCGTTATAAACTAATGATATGAAATCTTTATTAGAAAAAACATCTAATAAGCTTGTAGACGCTTTTCTTAAAAACAAAATAATTACTCCAATCCCATCTAAATTTACAAGAAAACTTAAAGAGGCACAAAAGTTAAGAGTATTATGTGAAAGTAAAATAAAATATCCAGTAATTGGCTTTAAGGCTGCTGGCACTGGTATTCCTTTAATCAAAAAATTTAAAGAAAAGGAACCATTTTATGCATCAGTTTATAAGAGAAATTTTTTAAAAAGTGGAAAAAAAGTAAAAATTAATAGATCAACTTTAGGGATTGAGCTAGAGGTTTGCTATAAAATAAAAAAATCTTTTTTTTCATCAAAAGGATCAATAACAATGAAAAATATATCTAGATTTATTTCTCATATGGCACCATGTATTGAAGTTGTTGGTTATAGGCAAAGAAAAAAAGGAATTACTTCTTTTGGTGATTTGTGCAGTGATTTTGGTGCTAATGTAAAATTTCTTTTAGGGTCAGTAAAAAAATATAAGAAATTAAATATTGGTAATTTAAAAACAAATATTGCTAACAAAAAAATAAATCAAAGCGTAAATGGAAATACAAATACTGTTTATATTAATCCGTTAAATTCACTGAGATTTGTATTAAAAAAAGTAAAAAAGGATAGAATAAACCTAAATAAGGATTTTTGGGTATTTACTGGTTCATCAGTCGGAGTTGTCCCAATTAAAGGTAAAGGCCTTTATATAGGAAAAATAGAAAAATTAGGAACTGTAAAAGCTTTAATTAATTAGTTTCTTTTCTTAATTGCTCGATCTTAATTTTTTTTTGTAAGCTTCTATTTTGATCATACAAAAGATTAAACTTAATTTTATTATTAGTTTTTATTGTAATCAATTTAGCATTTCTTACTTCTTGGTTATCTGCGACAGCACTAATTGGTCTTTTTAAGGGATTTAAATTTTTTATTATAATTTTTGACTTATCATTTACAATTTTGCCCTTCCATCTTCTTGGTCTAAATGGGCTTATCGGAGATATAGATAATTTTTTTGAATTTAAACTCAATATAGGTCCGTGTACTGATAAGTTATAAGCAGTACTGCCTGCTGGCGTTGAAACTAATACACCATCTGAAACTAACTTTTTAATTATTTGTTTTGATCGTTGTTTTATAGATAGTAAAGCTGCCTGCCTACTCTGCCTTAAAACTGAAACTTCATTTATTGCTATAAATTTTTTAATTTGATTATTTTTATTTTTAACAATCATTTCTAAAGGTGAAATTGAAACTAAATTTGCTTTTAATAAATTTTTTATAATATTTTTTGAGGAAAATTTGTTCATTAAAAAACCATAATTTCCAGAATTAATTCCATAAAACATTTTGGTTGAATTTTTATTTTTTTTTAGTGTTTGAAGCATAAAACCGTCACCACCTATTACAATTGTAAGATTTTTTTTTTTAAACTCTTTAAATTTTGTTTTTTTTAATATTATGCTTTTTATCTTTGAGGATTTTCTATTTTTATCTGAAATTATTTTAGGTCTAATCATTTAATGGTGCCCTCGGCCAGACTCGAACTGGCACTCCGCAAGCGGCAAGGATTTTAAGTCCTTTGTGTCTACCAATTTCACCACGAGGGCATTTGTGAATTTCATGAGTATTTATGCTAATATTTATAATTGAACAAGATGAATAAGTAAATTTTTTTTAATTTATCTCGCTATGCTCCTGTTTTGCTCCTGTTGTCCAATAATATCCTATAAAATTATTCAATATTTTCATACATAACTTTTTTTGTTTTAAGCTGTTCATATCGCTGAGCAGTCATGAAACAATCCAAATACACTGTTGCTTTTTGTATTTTCGCTCCAATATCTTTTGTAGACATTTCTCTTCTGTTTGGTTGAATTGATTTAACATTATTTGCTTTAATAAATTGTTGTACTGTTGATGATTTAATTCCAAAATTTGTTCCTTCTGGAATAGTATCATAATTTTTTAGTATTATTTTATAGTCCAATTTTGCAACGGCTACACCTACTACATTGCCTTCTTTATTTATTATTGGACCACCACTATTTCCTGGTTGTAGTGCAGCATCGATTTGAATATTAGAGTAGTTATTTGCAACTCCTGTAAGTGCGCTTACAACTCCTTTGGTAACTTTAACAGATGAACTGACATCTTTTCCAAATGGAAATCCAGCTACAAAAATATCATCTAATAAATTTGCATCATCAATAGCAACCGGAAATACATCATCTGGTTTAGTATCTACTTTCATTAAAGAAAGATCATTAGATCGATCAGTTGCAAGAATAGTAACGGGTGTCACTTTGCCCTTATAATGAAGTTTTACAGCATTACATGAGTCAATTACATGGTTATTGCTTACGATATGACCTGAACGATTAATAAAGAAACCAGTACCTGATCCAACTGAATATATTTTTTCATCATCATTTTTTTGTTCAGTTTGTTTCTTTTTTTTCTTTTCTGGTTTTTCGGCAATCTTGGGTTTGTTTTTATTATCACTATGTTCTTTTAATACTAATAAACTTGTGCAATTAAATATAATATCTGCATAATAAGTCGTTCCAAATGTTTTTTTAAATGCTTTCATTCTCTTCTTTTCATATGGTGCCTTTAATGCAAACGTTAGTTCAAATTGATTACTAGGAGCTGATATTTTTAAATATGCTTTAGAGTTTTCAATAGCAATCCGCCACCATTTATCTTTAGAAGTTGGATCGATAACATTTTTTGCTTCTAATGGATAAGTGTTAATAGAATTATTGCCATCGTTATGATCGGCTATTGACCATTCATTAATTTGAAATGAAGTATTAATAATTCCTCCTGTACCAGTTGAGTCTTTAAAATTTGCTTTAAGATTATTTGTATCGACACTTATATTTGTTCTCCAAGATGCTTGACTTGTGGCACAATTTTTCATCTCAAAAATTTCGCCTGGTAATTTTGCTGAAAAAGCAACATTGCACCACAACAAACTAAGAACTACGATCCCTAAAATCTTTTTCATAATATCTACATCACTATACTATCTCTCTATGCTCCTGTCCTGCTCCTGTTTAAGCAAATTAATTAAGCCTTATTATCTAACATTAGTAGAAGATTAAATTAAAGTTATGAGATTTTATAGGATGTTTAGACTACCTTGGACTACTATGGACTGACTCACTTGTGAATCCCTCGGCTTTTAAGTCCTTTGTGTCTACCAATTTTTTTTTTTACCTATTAAAATCAGATTTGATTTAAAAAAAAGGAAATTTATTTTTTTAATTTCAAAGTCAACTTGATTTAATTTTTTCATTATAAAAATAAGATCATTTTCTGATAATAAATTTAAGTTTTTTTCATCAGCAAAAAATTTTAAACCTATCAACTTTAAAATACTTCTATAAATTTTTTTTGGTAACCAGTGGATGAATGGAAGTTTAGTATGAAATTCAATTGGATGAAATCTGTTAGGTGTATTAATTATAAAATACTTCTTGCTCAATTTAATAATATTTTCACACATTTTAATTTGATTTTCTATACTGCCGACATGTTCAATTGTTGCATTGGAAATTACTAAGTCACATTTAAAATTTGTTATTTCATCATTTAGAAATTCTTCTGTAATCGATTTTTTTAATTTCTTTTTAAAAAAATCAGTTTCTATTTTTTGATCTGATATAGATTTGTATTCTTTGTATTCACCTAAATTTTTAATTACATAATTACTTGAGGGATTGATATCATCATAAGTTGAGCCAACGTCCAAAACATTTTCAATTTTTTCATCCTTTAAGAATTTTTTGATAACACTTATTATTTCAAATCTTTTTTTTAAAACAATTTTATCAAAAAAATTAGAATGAAGATTTGAGTAAATTTTTTTATGCGATGTACTCATAATAATAAGAATTCAACACTATTTTACTATATTTTTTAAAGTATATATCAAGATAATTAACCAATTTTAATTTATAATAGATTAAATAAATAGCATAAGTAAAATAAATAAAAATAATGATATATGGTAATAATTGTTATGTTAAAAAACAAATCTTTCAATAATTTTCCACATTAATTCAAAAGAATATGTATGAAACTACTTTTATATATGATTTTATACCTAGTTTTCTTTTAAGTTCATTTTTCT
>CABXRR010000006.1 GCA_902514695.1 uncultured Pelagibacteraceae bacterium | reverse complement strand
TTTTATTTAAAATTTTATTTATCGCATCATATATAAGTAAATTTTTAACTTTTTCCTTTTTGGCGAAAACTACTACTGAAGAATAATCATTTTTTTTTTTTCTAAAAAATTTACGAAAGGACGCATCACCTTTAATTTTTATTAAATTTTTCATTTAAAATTACAGATATAAGCCTTTAATTTGAACAGATCTAGTCTGATGATCTTTCCCATATTCAAATTCTAATTCTATCAAATTTTTAGGTTTTTCTTTAATTATTTGTGGCCACTCAATTAATGTAATTGTATTTAAATTATCTTCAAAAAGTCCTAAATTTTTAAGTTCCTGAGCAGATTTCAATCTAAATAAATCGTAATGATCTATCCTTATTTTATTAATTTGATACTCATTTAGTAAGTTAAATGTAGGGCTTGTTATTTCAGTTTGATTCAATTTGTTATTTTTTTGAAGTGTATTTATTAAATATCTAATAAAAGTAGTTTTACCTACACCCATTTCTCCATATAAAAATATTATATTGCCTGGTTTAAGCTTTTGAGAAACCTTGCTTGCTAACTCTTCTGTTTTCTTTTCTGAAGATAAATCTATTTTATCACTGCTAGTAGCGATAGGCATTAGGTTTAAAAGGACCCTCTACTCCTACACTAATATAGTCCGCTTGATCTTTAGACAATTTAGTTAATTTTGCTCCAACTTTTTTTAGATGAAGAGTTGCAACTTTTTCATCTAAGTGTTTAGGTAATACGTAAACTTTATTTTCATAATTTTTATGATTGTTCCAAAGCTCTATTTGGGCAATAACTTGATTTGTAAATGACGCGCTCATAACAAAACTTGGGTGACCAGTTGCACAACCTAAATTTACCAATCTTCCTTCTGCAAGAAGAATTATCCTTTTTTTACTTGGAAGCTCTATTTCATGCACTTGAGGTTTTACTTCCGACCATTTATAATTTTTTAATGCCTCAACTTGAATTTCATTATCAAAATGACCAATGTTGCATAAAATAGCCCTGTCTTTCATGTCTCTCATATGATCAGCTGTTACAATATCTTTATTGCCTGTAGCAGTCACAACAATATCAGCTTTGCTAATAGCTTCTTCCATCAAAACTACTTCATATCCTTCCATTGCTGCTTGTAAGGCACAAATAGGATCTGCTTCGGTAACTAAAACTCTTGCACCACTTTGTCTCAGAGAGGCGGCACTTCCTTTTCCTACATCTCCAAAACCTGCTACAATCGCAATTTTACCTGACATCATAACATCAGTGGCTCTTCTAATTCCATCAACTAAACTTTCTCTACATCCATATAAATTATCAAACTTTGATTTTGTAACTGAGTCATTAACATTTATTGCTGGAACTAATAGAGAGTTATCTTTTTCCATTTTATTTAATGCTTTAATTCCTGTTGTTGTTTCCTCTGAAACACCTTTAATATCTTTTAATAAATCCTTATACTCATTGTGCATTATAGCTGTTAAGTCTCCTCCGTCATCAAGTAGCATGTTAGGTTTCCAATCTTTTTTACCAACAATAGTTTGTTTAATGCACCATAAATATTCTTCTTCTGTTTCACCTTTCCAAGCATAAACAGGTATGCCTGCTTTAGCTATCGCTGCTGCAGCATGGTCTTGTGTTGAAAAAATGTTGCAAGATGACCACCTAACCTCCGCCCCTAAATCTACCAACGTTTCTATCAATACCGCAGTTTGGATTGTCATATGAAGACAACCTATAATCTTTGCACCTTTCAGAGGTAATTTACCTGAGTATTCCTCCCTAAGTGCCATTAATCCTGGCATCTCACTCTCTGCAATTGAAATCTCTTTTCGACCAAATTCTGCTTCGGATATATCTTTTACTTTATAATCTTCCATGATGGGGTTTCTAACAATAAAGAATTAATTAATCAATAGAGCAGTTTAAACTTTTGGAAAAATAATTTCCATACTGGCACCTTTTTTATCAGTTCTATTTGATGCTTTAATAGTAGCACTATGTAAATCAACTAAATTTTTAACAATGTTTAAGCCTAAGCCTGAATGTTCACCAAATTTATCCGGTCTATTACTATAAAATCTTTTAAATATTTTATTAGTATCATTTTCTTTAAATCCCTGACCCTCATCCAAAATTTTTACTATCACTTTATTATCGTTTAACTTTGAAACTTTAATTATTACATCTTGATTATCTTTGCTGAAAGAAATCGCATTATCTAAAAGATTAGCAATTATTTGTTCAATTCTGTTTCCAATTCCATAAATATGATATTTACTTTTTCCATCATTTTCATATAAAATTTTAATTCCTCTTTTAAGTTTATAAATATTATTAAAATCATCAACAACAGATTTGATAATTGGTTCAATATCAATTTTTTTTATTTTTTCTTTACTAAGAGCAACTTCATCCTTAAGCATTTGTGAATAATCTGTGATTAACCTCTCAATTCTTTGTACATCATGACTTAAAATATCAATTAATTTAACCCTTTGATCAATATCATGGGTGTCATGAAGAAGCTCTGAGGCACTTTTTAAAGAAGCAAGTGGGTTTCTTATTTCATGAACAAGATCAGTTGAAAAATTTTCAGCATGTGAAATTCTTTTTTGTAACTCAAAAGTCATATCATCCAAAGAGTTGGATAATAATCCTAGTTCATCATTTCTTAATTTTAAACCCTCTATATTGGTTGTTTTTGGATTTTTATTTTTGATAGTTTTTGTATAACTCACTAAGTTTTTTATTGGTTTAAGAAAGTATCTATTCAAAACAAATGAAAATATTAAAATTACTATTCCAACTGCAATTGCTGTTCGTAATATAAAAGTTTTTCTTTCATTGATAGCTGCTTTAATATCATTTGCATTTTCAGTAATAGCCAGATAACCAATATTTTTATTTCCCCTCATGACGTTTTTAATTGTTGTCAATTTAAACTTATTAAATTCATCCTGTGTAAAAGTAAAAGGAGTACCAAATTTTTTTGATGCAACATAATTAAACAATATATCTTTTAAAGAAACAGAATTTTCATTTCCAATATCTATATTTTTTTTTTCGGTAATTTCTTTTGTTTTTTTTTCATTTAATATTTCAAGCTCGACAGTATCTAATCTAGTTGTAAAAGATCTTGGGTCTAAATCTAAAGTATCTGTATCCCCAACTAAATTTAGTTCATTATCAAAAAATATCACTCGGTCAAGACTCTGAAATAAAAATCTCGTTGAAAATAGAAAACTTCTTATGTCTTCTTCAACAAATTTTACTTCCAATCTTGTTAGATTATCAATTGTATTATTTATTACTTCAATGTGATTAGATGATTTTTTTTTAATTAAATTTGGTTGAACATTTTTTAGATAAGCAAAAGTAAATAATCCGATTATTGTAAAAAAAATAAAGTTTATGAATAAAAATTTTTTTAATATAGATAAGTTTTTGAGAAGTTCGCTAAACATTAGCTAACATTCCACCTATATCCACTTCCATATCTTGTTTCTATAGCCGAAAATTCAGAGTCAACTTTTTTAAATTTTTTTCTTATTCTTTTAATATGACTATCAATAGTTCTATCTTCTATATCTGTATCTTCTCTATAAGCTATGTCCATTAATTGGGCTCTTTCTTTTATAATTCCTGGTCTTTTTGCTAATTCTTTTACTAATAAAAATTCTGTAGTAGTAAGTTTCTCAGGTAATTGTTTTCCATTCCATTCACATTCTAGTTGAGATGGATCTAATTTTAATTTTCCATGAGAAATTATACTTTTATTTTCCTCGATAATTTCTTTGGAGTCTTTTTTTCGAAGTTGAACTCTAATTCTTTCTATTAATACTTTAATAGAAAATCCTCCTGATTTTTTTACAAAATCATCGGCACCTAATTTTAATCCTAATAATTCATCTATTTCATCATCTTTAGAAGTTAAAAATATTACTGGTAAAGAAGTTTTCTTTCTCAACTTTTTAAGCAATTCTTCCCCATCCATTTTTGGCATTTTAATATCTACTATAGCTAAATCTGGTGGAGTTCTAGTCAAACCAATCAAGGCACTTTCACCATCAATATAAGATTGAACTTTAAATCCCTCTTTTTCTAAAGCTATGCTTAAACTTGTAAGAATATTTCTATCATCATCTACTAGGGCTATTGTTTGTTTATGCATACTTCAATATAAAAATACTAAATTGTTCTAATTTGGGCAATTAATTAAAATTAATGAAGTGCACCCCAATTATCACCAGTATTCAAATCAACAGTTAAAGGTATTGAAAAAGAATGCTGATCACTTTTAGCTACACTAGACATTTCTTCAATTATTATTTTACTGATTCTCTTTACATCTTCTATAGGGGTTTCAAAGATTAATTCATCATGAATTTGTAATAACATTTTTGTTTTATTATTCTTTTGTTCATATATTCGTTTATTTAATCTGATCATTGCTAACCTCATAATTTCAGATGCAGAACCTTGAATTGGTGCATTAATTGCAGCCCGCTCCTGAAAATTTCTCACATTATAATTCTTATCATTAATGTTTATAAAATGAGATCTTCTTCCAAAGATATTATTAACATACCCACTTTTCCTGCAAAATTTAATTGTTTGATCCATATAAGTTTTTATTTCTGGAAACTTTGCGAAATATGCATTTAAAAATTCTTCAGCTTCATGGTTGGTTACATTAATCTGTTTTGCTAAACCATATTGTGAAATTCCATAAATAATACCAAAATTTATTGCTTTTGCTTTTCTTCTTTGGTCTTGATTAACTTTTTTTATATCAACATTAAATATTTGGCTAGCTGTAAGCGAGTGAATGTCCTCATTATTTTTAAAAGCAGTCTTTAAACCCTTTACATCTGCTAAGTCAGCTAAAATTCTCATTTCAATCTGATTGTAATCTGCCGAAATTAAGACATTATTTTTTTCTGCTATAAAAGCTTTTCTAATATCCTTACCATCCTCTGATTTGATTGGAATATTTTGTAAATTTGGGTCGCTAGATGCAAGTCTTCCAGTTGTAGTTGCTGCAAGTAAAAATGAGGTATGAACTCTTTTAGTTTGAGAATTAATATGTTCAGGTAAAGAGTCGGAATATGTATTTTTTAATTTTGACAATTGTCTCCAATCTAAAATTAATTGTGGAAATTTATGGCCTTTAAAAGCAAGGTCTTCTAATACAGACGCGCTTGTGGCAAAACTTCCCTTTTTAGTTTTTTTAAGGTCTGCTATCTTAAGATCATTATATAAAATTTCTCCAAGTTGTTTTGGAGAAGCAATATTAAATTCTTTTTTTGAAATTTTAAAAACTTCTTTTTGAATTTTCTCAATTTTTTTTTCAAACTTAGAAGATAAGATTTTCAAAAAATCACTATTTATTTTAATTCCTTCAATTTCCATGAAAGCAAGAATTTTTATCATTGGTTTCTCGAAAATTTCATAAATATTGATCATTTTTTCCTCCTTAAGACTTTTATTGAACTTTTTGTATAATCTATAAGTAATGTCCGCGTCTTCTGCAGCATAATCTTTTGCCTTTTCAATATCGACTTTGCTAAAATTTATCTCTTTTTTTCCTGATCCTACTAGATCTTTAAAAGCAATCGTTTTATGATTTAAATGAATTTCTGAAAGTGTATCCATATTATGTCTATTTTTTCCAGAGTCTAAAACATATGACATAAGCATTGTGTCCTCCATTGAAGAAATATTAATTCCATGTTTAAACAATACTATGAAATCAAATTTGATATTTTGACCTATTTTTTTAATACTTGGATCCTCAAGTAATGGCTTTAATTTTTTTAAGACTATATTTTTATCCAAACATTTTTTAGATTCATGACCTAAGGGAATATAACAAGCCTTACCAATTTTAGAACTTAAAGAAATTCCGATCAAATCTGCTTGATGTGGATCAAGCGAACTTGTTTCGGTGTCAACTGCCACTTCACCTTTTTCTTCAGCTTCTTCTATCCAGTTATCAATTTCATTAGGATCGGTAATTAAATAATATTCTTTTTTATCAATTTTTTTTTGATTTTCTATTGATTTGAGATTTGTTTTAATTTGATCAAAATTTGGTTCACCATAAGCTGATATTGCTGAGCTTAAAAGTCTATTAAACTCCATTTCTCTTAAAAATTTATAAAGTTTATCTTTATCAATTTCTTTTAATTTAAATTCGTTTAAATCTCTATCAACAGGAGCATCATGCTTTAAAGTTACTAATTTTTTACTAATTATAGCTTTTTCTTTATTTTCAATAAGGGTTTCTCTTCTCTTATTTTGCTTTATTTCATGAGCTAATTTTAAAAGTTTTTCTAAGTTTCCATATTTATTTATTAGTTCTGCTGCTGTTTTTACGCCAATGCCTGGTACACCCGGGACATTATCACTACTGTCACCAGCTAAAGCTTGAACATCAATTACTTTTGAAGGGCCTACCCCAAATTTATTTTGTACATCTTGCTCAGAAATAAATTTATTTTTCATTGGATCAAAAATTCGAACATCTTTCCTAAATAATTGCATTAAATCTTTATCTGAAGATACAATAGTAACTTTAGCTCCTTTTTTGATAATTTGATCTACATATGTAGCTATCAAATCATCAGCCTCATAATTAACAAGTTCTACAGATGGCAGATTAAATGCTAAAACTGATTTCCTTATATATTCAAATTGCGGGGCCAAATCGTCTGGTGCCTCTGATCGATTAGCCTTGTAATCACTGTAGATTTCATTTCTAAAAGTTTTTCTAGCTGAGTCAAAAATAACAGCAAAATGTGTTGGTTTTTGTTTATTTTCTTTTGATTTAGAATCTTCTAATAGTTTAAATAACATACTACAAAAACCACTTACTGCACCAGTTGGTAGTCCATCACTTTTACGAGTTAAAGGTGGTAATGCGTAATAAGCTCTAAAAATATAACCTGAACCATCTATTAAATAATAGTGATCATTTTTTTGAATTTTACTCATTATAAATAAATATAGATTATCGATTAAAATAAGAGTATTATTTTTTATGGAACTTATAAAGCAAAATACTCAATCACAAATAATAAAATCATTAGTTATTATTTTCTTTGGATCTATAGTTTTGGCAATTTCTGCTAAAATAAAAATACCATTTTATCCAGTGCCTATGACTATGCAGACATTTGTGGTATTATTCCTGGGAGTAAGTTTTGGATATAAGGTTGCTCTTGCTACAGTAGGATTATATTTATTTGAGGGAATCTTAGGCTTGCCTGTTTTTTCTAATTCACCAGAAAAAGGGGTTGGGTTAGTTTATTTTACTGGTCCAACAATGGGATATCTTATTGGATTTTTAACAGCATGTTTTTTAGCATCCTTTATAAAACTTAATGATAATTATTTCATTATTTTTTCTAAATTAATATTATCAGTTTCAACAATTTATATTTTTGGCGTTCTGTGGCTTGGAACGTTGATAGGATGGGATAAACCAATTATTGAGCTAGGTGTTATGCCCTTTTTGTTAGCTGAAATATTCAAGATTTCTTTACTAACAGTTTTAGCTAAAAAAATTTTAAAATTTAGAAATTTTATTTAGGAGATCTTTTAGAAAGAATTCTTTGTAGAGTTCTTCTATGCATTTTTAATCTTCTTGCAGTTTCTGAAACATTTCTATTACATAGTTCAAAAACTCTATGAATATGTTCCCATTTAACTCTATCTGCAGACATAGGGTTTTCAGGTGGAGCTGCTTTTTTTGATGGATCTGCTAATAATGCTTTTTCAACATCATCAGCATCTGCTGGTTTGGCTAGATAGTCAATTGCACCTTCTTTGATTGCTGCAACTGCTGTCGGAATATTTCCGTATCCTGTAAGCATTATTATTCTACTTTCAGAATTGGATTCTTGTATTTGCTTTACAACCTCTAAACCATTTCCATCACCCAATCTGAGATCAACAACTGCGAATCCTGGTTTGTTTGCTTTAACTGTATCTATACCCTTTTGTACACCTTCAGCTTGAATAACTGTAAAACCTTTTTTTTCCATAGCTCTAGCTAGTCTTTCTCTGAAGGGATTATCGTCATCAACGATTAATAAGGATTTATTCTCAAAATCTGCTAAATTTTGCAATGCTGGCTCATTTTTCATGTTTCAGATATGGTCATTTTTTTCCACAATTCAATAGGTCATTATTTGCTTTACATTGAATAACTATTGAATTAATTGCTGCAGATACTAAGGTTTTTTAAATAAAAAGACTTTTTTTTGTTAAATTTTTTTGGGGGGCATTTTAAATGCAAAAATTTAAGTCGGTTGAGGATTTAGTAAATCAACTGAGGCCTGATAAACCTGTTTATTGCATAAGAAAGAATTCGATTCTTTCTGCATCTAAATTTTTTCAAAAAAAATTTCCTGGTAAAATTTTGTTTGCAGTTAAAACTAATCCACACCCTGAAGTTATTAAAACTTTAATTAAAAGTGGAATTAATCAATTTGATGTGGCTTCAATTGAGGAAATTAAAGCAGTAAGAAAATTTAGTGAAACAGCCAAATGTTCTTATATGCATACAGTTAAAAGCCGAGAAGGTATTAGTGAAGCATATTTTAAGTATGGGATAAAAACGTTCGCATTAGACACGAAAGAAGAATTTATCAAAATTATTGAGAGCACAGGAAATGCTAAAGACCTTGAGTTGTTTGTGAGGGTTTCAGTTTCAAATGAACATGCTGAGATAGACTTATCGAAAAAATTTGGTGCCTTAAATTCCGAAGCTGCTGGTCTTTTAAGATTAGCAAAACAACATTCAAATAAAATTGGCTTAAGTTTTCATGTTGGCTCACAATGTATGCACCCAATTTCTTACACTAAAGGTATTACTGAAATTGGGAATATAATTAAAAAAACAAAAATTATTCCAAACTATATTAATGTTGGTGGAGGATTTCCAACTATATATCCAGATCTTATTCCACAATCTTTAGATAGTTATTTTAATGAAATTAAAAAAGGGTTGGAAAATTTGAAAATAGATAATCAAACAGAAATTATTTGTGAGCCTGGTAGGGCTCTAGTTGCTGAAAGTGGTTCAACGATTGTTAGAGTTAATTTGAGAAAAAAACAAAAACTTTATATTAATGATGGAACTTATGGCACACTTTTTGACGCAGGAACTCCTAATATAGTTTTTCCATCAAAGATGATTAAAGATAGCTCTAATAAAATTATCTCAAAAAAATTAACCGCATTTGATTTCTATGGTCCAACTTGTGATAGTATGGATTATATGAAAGGTCCTTTTCTTCTCCCAAACAATATAAAAGAAAATGATTACATTGAACTTGGTCAATTAGGATCCTATGGACTAACATTTAGAACTCAATTTAATGGTTTCTACTCTGATGAAATTTATGAAGTTGAAGATAACCCAATAATGACACTTTATGGTAAAGACATTAATAAAGCTACTTTGGTTGCTTAATGTCAGATAACAAAAATTTAGGCCATAACAGTAAGAAAGATTTTTTAAAAAATCCAGTAGAACATATTGATATAACTTCTTTCGATTCAAGAAAAATTATTTCATCTATGGAAAAAATGTCATTTGTTTCTAGAGAGACAGCAAATGCAGCAAAAATATATAATGAAATGTTAAAAGACAAAGATTGCACAATTTTTCTAACATTAGCAGGCTCAACCTCTGCTGCTGGCTGTATGAATATTTACAAAGATTTAGTAAAATACAATATGGTGGATGCCATTGTTGCTACTGGAGCATCAATTATAGATATGGATTTTTTTGAAGCCTTAGGTTTTAAACATTACCAAGGGTCTCAATTTCAGGATGATGCTGAACTAAGAAAAAATTATATTGATAGAATTTATGATACTTATATTGATGAAGATGAATTGCAAGTTTGCGACAAGAAAATTTGTGAAATAGCTGATAACTTAGAGCCACGAAGCTATACATCTAGAGAGTTTATCCTAGAAATGGGTAAATATTTGAAAAAAAATTCAGTAAAAAAAGACTCATTAATTGAAACAGCATACGACAACAATGTTCCAATTTTTTGTCCAGCGTTTACAGACTCAAGTGCTGGTTTTGGGTTGGTAATTCACCAGGAGAAAAATCCAAAAAAACATATGACGATAGACTCCGTTAGGGAATTTAGAGAATTAACTGAAATTAAAATACAATCTAAGCGTTCAGGATTGTTTATGATAGGTGGCGGTGTTCCAAAAAATTTTATACAAGATACGGTAATATGTGCTGAACTTTTAGGTAAAGAAGTTGATATGCACAAATATGCTATACAAATTACCGTAGCAGATTCTAGGGATGGTGCTTGTAGTAGCTCAACTTTAAAAGAGGCAAGTTCTTGGGGTAAGGTTGATGTTACAAAAGAACAGATGGTATTTGCGGAAGCAACAAGCGTACTGCCTTTAATTGCGAGTGATGCTTATCATAAGGCTTCATGGAAAAATAGAGATAGAAAAAACTTTTCAAAAATTTTTGGATAGAAAATTGCAGTATTTATCAAATAAAGATGGTTTTTTAGGGATTGATAATAAATTTAATTTTAAAGAAAAAGTTGTAATTGTCCCTTTTGGTTTAGAAAAAACTGTTAGTTATGGTGGTGGTACTAAAAATGGTCCAAGAGAAATTATTAAAGCTTCACATCAAGTTGAATTATATGACGAAGAGCTTAATTGTGAACCTTATAAAAAAATAGGTATTAAAACTTTAAAACCTTTTAAAATTGATAAAAATATCAATAAGGCCCTCAAAAAGATTTCTAGTGTAAATAAAGAAATCTTAGATAAAAGACTTTTTCCTATGACATTTGGGGGAGAGCATTCCATAACACCAGGATGTATAGAACCTTTTGTAAAGAGACATAAAAATATTTGTCTTTTACATTTTGATGCTCACGCTGATTTGAGAGATAGTTATAATGGAGAAAAATTTTCTCATGCTTCAGCTATAAGAAGATGTTTAGACTACAAAAATATATCTATAATTTCTTTTGGAATTAGAAATATCTCAAAAAGTGAGATACCTTATCTGCAAAAAAATAAATCTAGAATTGATATTTTTTGGGCGAAAGATAAGGCTAAATGGAACTTACAAAAATTTAAAAAACTTATAAAAAATAAGACTGTATACTTAACATTTGATGTAGATGGATTAGACTTAAGTATAATGCCAGCAACAGGAACTCCTGAACCTGGTGGATTACTTTGGGATGAAACATTAAATATAATTAAAATTGCAGCAAAAAATTCTAATATAGTTGGCGCAGATATTAATGAACTTGCACCTATAAAAGGTTTTAACTCTTATAATTTTCTAGTTGCAAAATTAGCCTATAAAATACTTTCCTATAAGTATTTTTATTAAATTTAAACTGGTTTAAAGGTTTTAAGAAGTAATCTAAAAGGAATTAACATTGTAAATGCTACTAAGATTTTAACTGCTAGATCCCCCAATGAAAGGGTAATCCAAGGCACTCCAGTCGCATAAAAGGAAATTGAAAAAAATAAAAAAGTATCGACTGTTGATCCAATAATTGAGGAAGTAAGTGGTGCGATAAACCAATCTTTTTTCCTTAGTTTATCAAAGATTTGAACATCTAACAATTGAGCTACTAAAAAAGCAGTTCCTGAACCGATAGCTATTCTAATAGAAATTAAATCTGCAAAATTTGTTGAGAATAAGAGAGTAAAACAAATACCTATTATAAAACCAATATAAACTATATTTCTTGCTATTAATTTACCGTACGATCTATTTGCTAAATCAGTAATTAAAAAAGCTATTGGATAACTAAATGCTCCGTAAGTTAATATTTCTTCTAAACCATAATATTTAATTGGAAACTGAACTAGATAATTTGAAGCTAAAACAATAGCTCCCATAATTAATGAGAGTAAAAAAAACAACTTATTCATTAAGCACTTTTAGATTGAACCGCTTTTTTTTGAAATGGGGATTTAATTAATATTGTTTTTTTTAGTTTCTTTAGTCTAGGGGATAAATTTTTATTCTTTACGGTCTTTAAGAATTCATCAAAGCTACCTTTTTTATCAACAGATCTTACTCCTGCATTACTAACTGTTAATTTTAAACTTCGTTTTAAAAGCTCGCTAGTAAATTTTACTTTTTTTAAGTTAGGTAAGAATCTTCTTTTTGTCTTATTGTTAGCGTGACTAACGTTATGACCTTTCATTGGATTTTTTCCAGTAAGTTCACATTTTTTTGACATAATGATATCGTCTATATAAGGTTAGATACTGATCTCGTCAAGTTTATAAGATTTAAGGTATTATTTTTTTCCTATAATTTCTGTGAAATTTTTAACACCATCAACTAATAATAATTCTTTAAGCTCTTTTTTTATCATATTAACGACGTTAGGCCCCCTAAATACCATTCCTGTATAAAGTTGAACATAATTAGCACCAGCTAAAAATTTTTCATAAGCACTTTTTCCAGAATCTACCCCACCACAACCAATTATCTTAATTTTTCCATTTAAAAGTTTATAAAATTTATTTATCAATTTTGTAGATTTTTCCTCGATTGGTTTCCCTGATAAGCCTCCTTTTTGATGCTTTTGTATATTATTCAAACTATCTCTAGAAGAGTCTGATGTATTAGAAACTATAACAGCCTCAATATTATTGCTTAAGAGGACTTCTGTAATTTTTTTTATTTCTTGATCATCTATATCTGGTGATATTTTTACAGCTATTGGAATTTTTGAACCTAAATTTTTTTTTTCTTTATCAATCCCCTCTAGCAATTGATTTAATTTTGTTTGATCATGAAAACTTCTTAAATCCTCGGTATTTGGTGAGGAAATATTTATTGTAATATAATCAGCCACATCCTGAAAAATTTTAAAACAATGTAAATAATCTTCAAGTCTATTATATGAGTCTTTGTTTGGTCCTATATTAATTCCAAGTAGGCCGGTTTGTTTATTAGATTTAATTCTATCAACAACATTTTTAGAGCCAAGATTATTAAATCCAAGTCTATTTATTAAAGCTTCATCTTCGACCAATCTAAATACTCTAGGTTTAGGATTTCCATACTGTTTAAGGGGTGTGATAGTGCCAACTTCAACAAACCCAAACCCTAATTTGAACAATGAATTATATACTTCGGCATTCTTATCAAAACCTGCAGCCATACCAATAGGATTTTCTAAATCTTTATTGAACAATTTTGTTTTAAATATAGGATTATTTTTATCAACGTTTAAAACATTAGGAACAAAATTAAATTTTAATGATTTTATTGCTAAATTATGAGCTGTCTCAGGATCTAATTTAAAGATTAAAGATCTTAAATTTGAAAACATTATTTAATTTTATTTAATATAAGATCTTTTGTTTCTTGAACACCAAAAAAACTTATAAAAAAACCCATTCGAGGACCATTTTCATCACCAAATACAACTTCATAAATCAATTTAAACCAATCTCTAAGGTTATCTGAATATCCATTTTCTTTTCCAGTCGAATAAATTAAAGTTTGAATATCTTCTGGTGTCATTTTATCATTACACTTATCTAAAGTTTTTATTAAAGCCTCTAGTGCCATCTTCTCATTTTTATCTGGTTTTTTATATTTTTTCCTCAATTTAATAACATCATTAAAATATTTAATTGCATATCCAACTAACTTATCAAAAATAGGATGATCTTTTTCGGATATATCAGTCTTATATTTTTTAACAAATTTCCATAAAAGATCTTTATTATCTGCATTACTTGTCTCTACAAGATTAAGAAGCATTGAAAAGGTCATAATCATATTTTCTTTTGGAATCTCACTATTGTGAACATGCCAAACAGGATTCATAAGGAGTTGTAATTCATCTTGAGTTTTTGCTTTTTCAATAAAATCTAAATATTCATCAACAGCTTTGGGGACTATTTCTTTATAAAGTTTTTTTGCTCTTTTTGGATTTTGATACATATATAATGATAGACTTTCTGGTGATGCGTATTGTAGCCATTGGTCAATTGTTATTCCATTACCTTTTGATTTTGAAATTTTTTCTCCTTTTTCATCTAAGAACAGCTCGTATGCAAATCCAGATGGGTTTGTTTTACCAATCAGCTTGATTATTTTTGTTGAAAGAATTGCACTTTCAATAAGATCTTTTCCATACATTTCAAAATCAACATCTAATGCATACCACCTCATTGCCCAGTCAACTTTCCACTGTAATTTACAATTCCCATCTAAAATATTCATCTTAAGATCTTTACCTTTATTATCAAAAATAATATTTGACTCATCTTTGTTAATACTTTTGACAGGTATTTCTAAAACATGTCCAGTTTCAGGACATATAGGTAAAAATGGACTATAAGTTTTTTGTCGTTCCTTGCCAAGTGTTGGTAATATAATATTCATTATTCCATCGTAATTATCTAAAATTTTTTGAAGGGATGAATTAAAAAAACCTGACTTATAAAGATTAGTAGAGCTTTTAAAAGTATATTTAAAATTAAAGTTATTTAAAAAATTTTTTAACATTTCATTATTATGTTCACCAAAACTAGAAAATTTATTAAAAGGGTCAGGAACTTGGGTTAATGGTTTGTGTAGATTTTCCTCTAATAACTTTTTTTGGGATATATTGTCTGGAACTTTTCTTAATCCATCCATATCATCTGAAAATGTAATAATTTCTGTTGGAAGATCAGTCAACTTATTTAAAGCATTGACCATCATTGATGTTCGAGCAACTTCTCCAAAAGTTCCTATATGTGGCAAGCCACTTGGACCATACCCAGTTTGCAGTGTTATTTTTCCTTTTTTTTCAATAATTGATTTTCTTTCTCGAAGCATTTTTTTTGCTTCAACAAAGGGCCATGCATTTGTTTTGTCCAAATTCTCTTTTTTGATCATGAATAATTCAAATAATATCTTAAATTAACGATTTAACTAATTCTTATAGAGTTGAAATTTATTTACCATAAAATAATGTCCTTTGAAAATGTCTAATTATAAAACTGTTTTTTTTACTTTAGGAATTCTTCAAATAATTCTTGGGATTTTTATGTTGATCCCAATAATTGCACAATTTTATTATAATGAAATTGACTCTTCATTTTTTGGTGCATCAATTGTGACCATTATTTTTGGAACTCTATTTTTTTTATCAAATTTAGATCACAATAAAAAATTAAATTTACAACAAGCTTTTTTATTAACTTCTTTATCTTGGTTAAGTATTGCAATTTTCAGTTCACTTCCCTTTATTTTTTCTAATCTTGAATTTTCTTTTACAAATGCTTTTTTTGAAAGTATGTCTGGAATCACAACTACTGGCTCTACAATCATTTCGAATTTAGAAAGTATGCCAAAAGGTATTTTATTGTGGAGGTCTTTACTTCAGTGGTTGGGTGGAATTGGTATAATCGTTATGGCAATTACACTTATGCCTATAATGAATGTTGGCGGTATGCAACTTTTTAAAATTTCAAATAATGATTCTTCAGAAAAAATTCTGCCTAAATCTAAAGAAATTGCTTTAAGATTAATTTATATTTATTCTGGTTTAACTTTGCTTTGTGCAATTTCCTATAAACTTCTAGGAATGAATTTTTTTGATAGTCTAACACATTCAATGACAACAATTGCTACGGGAGGTTTCTCAAATTATAACGATTCAATAGGATATTTTGATAGTTTTGCTATAGAAATCTCTGCTATGATTTTTATTATATTAGGAAGTTTACCTTTTATAGCTTATATAAAATTTTTGAATGGTAATAAAAAGATTTTTTTTACAGATGTTCAAATTAAAACATTTTTAAAAATTATAGTATTCAGTATTCTTATAATATCATTTTATTTAATTATAAACGATTCAGTTCAATTAAATTTTAGAACTGTTTTTTTTAATATCATTTCCATCTTAACTGGAACGGGTTATGTTAATGGACAATTTGATAACTGGGGTGGCTTCCCATTAATTTTATTTTTAGGATTAATGTTTATTGGTGGTTGCGCTGGATCAACTACGTGTGGAATAAAAATATTTAGAGTTCAAATATTATATTCTTTTATTATTAATCAACTAAAAAAAATAATTTACCCAAAGGGAATATTTGTATTAAAGTATGATCAAAATCCAGTTGATAGCAAATTCATTGCATCGATAATTTCATTTATTTATTTATATTTAGTTATTTTTTTTATAATAACCGCATTACTCTCATTAACTGGTTTAAATTTTATTACTGCCATTTCTGGAGCTGCTACTTCTATCTCTAATGTTGGTCCTGGATTGGGATCTATTATTGGACCTAATGGAAACTTTTCTTCATTACCAGATCTTTCTAAATGGATTTTAAGCCTAGGAATGATTTTGGGTAGACTTGAATTATTTGCTATATTAGTATTATTTTTACCTTCCTTTTGGAGAAACTAAGAATGATTGAAATAAAAAAACAATCTCTTTCGGAAACATTCTCAATTTATTTTGATAAAAGAATGCTAAAAATTTTGTTGTTAGGAGCAATATCTGGTTTTCCATGGGTATTGATTGGTAGCAGTCTTAGTTTGTGGTTAAAAGAAGACGGATTAAGTAGATCAACTATTGGGTGGGCTGGGCTCATTTTTGGAGTATATGCATTTAATTATCTTTGGGCACCATTAGTTGACAGAGTACAGGTGCCGTTTATAACAAAAAAAGTTGGGCATAGGAGGGCTTGGATAGTTTTAATGCAATTAACAATTTTATTGTCTTTAATTTTGTGGAGCACAATTAATCCAACAGAAAATTTGGCATTAGTTATCACTGTCGGCTTAGTAATTGCAATTGCATCTGCCACTCAAGATATTACTGTTGATGCTTTAAGGATTGAGCAAATTGGAGAAAATGAGGGTAAGTCAATGGCCGCGGGAGCAGCTATGGCAGTAGTTGGTTGGTGGTCAGGTTATAAGTTGGGAGGCGTATTATCTCTTTTTTCTGCTGAATTTTTACAAAATCTTGGGTATGAAAATTATTGGCAATTTACTTTTTTAATTCTGGGAATCCTAATCATCTTAATGAATATTGGTTTAATGTTTGTGAATGAAACAGATAACTCTAATAGATATCAAAAACAAAAAGAGAATGATGAATTAATTTCAAATAAATTTAATAAATTAAACCTATTAACAAAAATATTTTCTTGGATTGGTGGGACTGTATGTGGTCCAATAGTAAGCTTTTTTAAAAAAAATGGTTTTTCTATCGCAATTGGGATTTTGGGATTTGTTTTTTTGTTTAAAGTAGGTGAAGCTTTTTTAGGTAGAATGTCTATTATTTTTTATAAAGAAATAGGCTTTAGTAAATCTGATATTGCAATTTACTCCAAGACTTTAGGATGGATTACAACTGTAATTTTTACTCTTTTGGGGGGTCTTTTTGTAATTAGATCTGGAGTGTTAAAAGCAATGTTTTTAGCAGGCATTATAATGGCATGTACCAATTTACTCTTTAGTGTATTAGCGTGGAGTGACAAATCTGAACTTCTGTTTGCTGTCGCAGTTATTTTTGACGATATAGCGGCCGCATTTGCAACTGTAGCTTTTGTAGCTTTTATCTCACTTTTAGTTGATAGAGCTTATACAGCGACTCAATATGCACTTTTAGCATCAATAGGAACAGCTGGTAGAACTACTTTAGCATCATCATCTGGAGCTCTTGTAGACTGGCTTAATGGTGATTGGGGTACCTTTTTTATTTTGACTGCATTAATGGTAATCCCATCTTTAATTATTTTATGGATAATGAGAAATAAAATTCAACTAAGTGAAAAATAATTTTTTTAATTACTCTGTAGCAAATATCTATTCAAAGCCTTCATCAAAATCAGAAGTTATTTCTCAAATTTTATACGGAGAAAAATTTAAAATTTTAGAAAAAAAAAAAGATTGGTATAAAATAAGGAATAATTATGACCATTATATAGGCTTTATTAAAAAGAGAAAATTTAGTCAAAAATTTCAAGCTACAAATAAAATTTATAAGTTAAAATCAAAAATTTATAAAAAAAAAAATAACAAATTTATATCAACAAATAATTTTCTTTATTTTGCATCTGGAGTTTCTATTAAGAAACGTCACAAAAATTTTATTGAATTTGAAAAAAATAAATGGATTAAAATAAATGATACGAAAAAAATTAATCATTGTGAAAAAAATTTTATTAAAATTTTTAAATTATTTATAGGTAGCAAATATCTGTGGGGGGGAAAAACTTCTATTGGGATTGATTGTTCAGCATTAATCCAAATATATTTTTATTACAATAGAACTTTTTTTCCAAGAGATACCAAAGACCAAATAAGATTTTGTAAAAAAAAATCAAAGAAAAAGCTATATAAAGGCGATATAATTTTTTGGAAAGGTCACGTTGGTATATGCATCAGCCAATCTCAATTTATTCATGCGTATGGTCCAAGAAAAAAAGTATTGATTATGCCAACTGATCTTACCATCAAATTAATAGAAGATACTGCAAAACTGTCTATAAAAAAAATAAGTAATATTAAAAAATATTAATTTCTGCCAAAATCAGGCTTATCTATATCTTGTTTTAATTTAATAATTTTTGTTCTTACCTGTTTGGTTTGAGACAATTTTTTAAGAATTGATTTATTGTTTTTTGCAATTATATCTTTTTTAAAATTATTGAGGTTTTTAATAAATAAATCTATTGCTTTAGAAATATTAGTTTTATTATGAAAAAAAATATCTCTCCACATTATTTCATTTGATGCGGCTATTCTTGAAAAATCTCTTAAACCTCCAGCGCTATATTTTATTAAATCATATTTTTGTTTTTTTTCAAAATCTTGTGCTGATTTAACTAAATTATAAGCAATTAAATGTGGTAGATGGCTTGTAATTGAAAAAATTTTATCATGTTTCTCTGAGGTCATTAAAACTATTTTTGATCCCATTTTTTTCCAGAAAGAATTTAAAGATTGTAAGTGCTTTAAATTAGTCTTTTTATCTTTGATTAAAATACACCACTTATTTTCGAACAAATCTTGTTTACCATGCTCTGGACCACTAACTTCTGATCCAGTAATAGGATGGCTAGAAATCCAAAAAATATTTTTTTTTAAAATCTTTTTAATCATTTTCAATGATCTTTGTTTAGATGAACCAATATCAGTTACAATATGTTTTGAAGTTAAATTTTTATTAATCTTTAAAATTATATTTTTATACTCGCTCATTGGAGTACAAAAGATAATTATATCCGAATTAATCACACCATCTTTTAATGATTTTACAATTGTGCCAGGTAATTTTAATCTCTTTATTTTCGAAATATTTGATTTTGATTTTTCATAAATAAATATTTTTTTTGCAACTTTTTTTTTTTTTATTCTTCTTACTAAAGAAGATCCTAATAATCCACATCCTATAATAAATACATTTTTCATTTTTTAAATATACTTTCTGTTACCTTCATAAATTTCAAATTTTCTTTTTTTGATCCAATAGTTAATCGCAACATATTTTTAATCTTATAACCATCTTCAGTAGATCTTAAAATAATTCCTTTCATCTTTAATTTTTCATAAAAATATTTGGCTTTAAACTTACATTTTGTAAAATTCAGTAATAAAAAATTAGCTGAAACTTTGTTAGAACTAATATCATACTTATTTAAAAAATATTTTAGTTTTGTTGCATAAAGAAAATTGTGTTTAATTGATCGAGATATAAACTTTTTATCTTTAAGAGATTCTACAGCTGCTTTTTGTGCAACCTCATTAACATTAAATGGAGGTTTGATAACATTTAGGGCATCAATAATTTTTTTTGATCCATACCCCCAACCAATCCGTAAAGATGATAAACCATAAATTTTTGAAAATGTTCTCAAAATAAAAACATTTTCTTTATTTTTGAATAAGTCTAGGCCAGACTTGTAATCAATATTTTTCATATATTCTGCATAAGCGTCATCAACCACAAGTAAAATATTTTTTTTTAATTTTTTTCTTAAGTTAATTAATTCAAATTTAGTTAAATAAGTTCCAGTTGGATTATTAGGATTGGCCAAAAAAACAATTTTAGTTTTTTTTGTTACTTTTTTTATAATTTCTGAAATTGATACTTTAAATTTTTTTTCTTTCGCGAAAATTACATTTGCACCAACTATTTTTGCATATATTCTGTACATTAAAAAACTAAATTGAGGAACAATTACTTGATCATTTGGTTTTAAGAAAAGCTGACATAACATTTGGATAACTTCATCAGAACCAGCTCCACATATAATTTTATCCTCAGTACAATGAAATTTTTTAGAAATCTGATTTCTTAATTTTTTTGATTTTCCATCAGGATATCTAAAAAAATTTAAATTTTTCTTAGATATTATTTTTTTAACTCTTGGGCTTACTCCAAGAGCAGACTCATTTGCAGAGAGTTTTATAATATTCTTGATTTTCCTAATGCTTGATTTGCCGGGCTTGTAAGCCTCGATATTAGGTTTTTTAAATTTTATTGTTGTCATCTTTTTAAATTTTAATCTCTTTATAAATAAAATAACAATTTTTCATATAGTATTAGTTCAAATATTTTTAAAATTGACATACTAAATAACTTCTAGTACAAAATTTATGCGCTGATTTACATGAATTGCGAGCGCTCTAAAAAAACCGCTAAAAAAGTTTTTTTTCTCCCAATTCAAATTTTGGCATTTGATATGAACATTAAAGAAAATATAAAAACGTTAATTATTAAAAGGCCCTTAAAGCTTGATTGTGGTCAAATTATAAATGACTACCCTTTAGCATATGAAACTTATGGGTCTCTAAATGAAAATAAAGATAATGCGATTTTAGTTTGTCATGCATTGACTGGTGATCAATTTATTACTGGTTTAAATCCTGTTACTAAAAAAGAAGGTTGGTGGTCCTATGCTGTAGGTCCAAATAAATCTATTGATACAAATAAATATTTTGTTATTTGTGCAAATGTAATCGGTGGGTGTATGGGTTCCTTTGGTCCAAGTCACATCAATCAAAAAACGAAAAAGATATATGGTACAGATTTTCCAGTAATTACAATCAATGATATTGTAAATGCCCAAATAAATTTATTAGATCACTTCGAAATAAAAAAACTTTTTTCTGTAGTTGGAGGTTCAATGGGAGGAATGCAAGTTTTACAATTTGTAAGTAACTTTCCTGAAAGAACAAAAACCGCAGTGCCCATTGCTTGTACTTCTAGCCACTCGGCACAAAATATTGCTTTCAATGAACTTGGTAGACAAGCTATTACTGCAGACCATAATTGGATAGATGGAAAATATTCATCAAAAAATACTGTTCCCGATAAAGGTTTGGCAGTAGCAAGAATGGCTGCTCACATTACCTACTTGTCTAAAAAAGGTCTACAGGAGAAATTTGGACGAAAACTCCAAGAAAGAGATGATCTAAAATTTGGTTTTGATGCTGATTTTCAAATAGAAAGTTATTTGAGATATCAAGGTTCCGTATTTGTAGATCGTTTTGATGCAAATAGTTATCTTTATATTACACGAGCAATGGATTACTTTGATTTGGTAAAACAATTTGATGGAAATCTCTCTAATGCATTTAAAGATACAAAAGCTAAATTTTTTGTAATATCTTTTACTTCAGACTGGCTCTACCCTACTCAAGAGAATAAAGATATAGTCATTGCTTTAAATGCCATTGGTGCAAATGTAGGTTTTGTAGAAATAGAGTCTGATAAAGGACATGACTCCTTTTTATTAGATGTCCCTGATTTTTTGGAAGCTCTTAAAAATTTTTTAGATAAATCCTATATTGAATAATTATTATGAAATCAGAGTATAAAATAATTGCAGATATAATTACAGAAAATGCAAGGGTCTTAGATGTTGGATGTGATGATGGGTCTTTAATGGAATTTTTAAAAATAGAAAAAAATGTAGATATTAGAGGTATCGAAATTTCAAAAAAGAAAGTTCAGACTTGTATATCTAAAGGATTAACTGTTATTGAAGGTGATGCTGAATTTGATTTAAAACAATTTCCAGATAAGTCTTTTGATTATGTTGTATTGGGACAAACCTTGCAAGCTTTTATAAATCCAGAGATAGTTATTAAAGAGCTCTTAAGAGTTGGCAATAAAGCAGTGGTGACAATTCCAAATTTTGGTCATTGGAAAGTTAGACTAAATTTATTATTTCAGGGGACAATGCCAGTTACTAAAACATTACCAAATGAATGGTATAATACTCCAAATATACATATGTGCACAATTAAGGACTTTTTTGAATTTTCTAAGACAATTGACTTCAAAATCTTTAAGTCATTAGCACTTATAAATAAAAATGTATCAATTATAAATAGTTCAAATTTGCCCTTTAAAAATCTATTCTGTGAACTTGGTATATTTTTAATTGAAGAATAAAATGCAAATTCAAATCATTAAATGCCTCCAAGACAATTATAGCTACTTAATAATTGATGAATCAACTCTTAATGCTTGCGTTGTAGATCCTAGTGAGTCAAAACCAATAATAGACTTTGTTGAGAATAATAACATTAATCTAAAATATATTCTTAATACTCATCATCATTTTGATCATGTGGGTGGCAATAAAGAACTAAAAAAAAGATATAATTCAAATGTGATTGGATTTAAGGGTGATAAAGATCGTATTCCAGAAATTGATATTTTAGTTGATGATCAAAATATTTGGAGGGAAGGAAATTTCGAGGCAAAAATTTACCATATCCCTGGCCACACATCTGGTCATATTGCTTTTCACTTTTTTAAAGAAAAAAAAATTTTTACTGGCGATACTCTATTTGCTTTAGGTTGTGGAAGAATTTTTGAAGGAACATATGAGCAAATGTTTAATTCATTAAAAAAAATCAAGACACTTCCAAAAGATACCGAAATTTATTGTGGACATGAATATACACTTCAAAATTCAAATTTTTGTGCAATTTATGATCCTAACAATTTACAACTAAAAACCAAAATTATTGAGATTAAAAAAAAAATTGATAGTAAACTACCAACTGTCCCAACTATTTTGGATGATGAAATACGATGTAATATATTTCTTAAAGCAAAAGATTTGCAAACCTTTTCAAAATTGAGAGATTTAAAGGATAATTTTTAGCTTATAGAGCTTGACTAAAGCCTTCCTCAGACTATATTGCGTGTACTAAAAATTAATTCAAACATTATGTCATACGCAGTGATACAAACAGGTGGTAAGCAGTATAAAGTTAAATCTGGCGAAATTATTAAAGTAGAAAAATTAGCAGATTCTAAACCTGATACCAAAATTGAATTTAAAGAAATTTTAGCTTACGGTGATAATAAAATGATTGAAGTTGGAACACCGACTGTTCAAGGAGCTAAAGTAGAGGCAAATTTAATTAAAAACAGCAAAAATAGAACTGTTTTAATATTTAAAAAAAGAAGAAGACAAAATTCAAGAAGAAAAAATGGTCATAGACAGGAATATTCTATGATAAGAATAAATAAAATTTTTTCAAAAGATGGTAAAGTTTTATCTGAAGCTGAAAAAAAATCTAAGCCTTCAAAAAAAGAAGAGCCTAAGAAAGAAGTAAGTAAATAAGTAGGAATAAGTTATGGCAACAAAAAAAGCAGGTGGATCATCTAGAAACGGACGTGATAGTGCTGGCCGAAGACTTGGTGTAAAAAAGTATGGTGGTGAAACTGTGATACCTGGTAACATTATTGTTAGACAGAGAGGGACAAAAATATTCCCTGGTGAAAACGTAGGTATGGGTAAAGATCACTCAATTTTTTCAGTAGTTAAAGGTAAAGTAGTTTTCAAAAAGACTAAGTCAGATAGAACATTTGTTTCAGTAAAACCCAATTAATAGTACAACTTAAAAAAACGTTGTATTATGAAATTCTTAGATCAAGTAAAAATATATGTCAAAGCTGGAAACGGTGGAGATGGCTCTGCAAGTTTTAGAAGGGAAAAATTTATTGAATACGGTGGACCCGATGGAGGAGACGGCGGTAACGGTGGTTCAGTAATATTAAAAGTAGAACAAAATCTTAATACTTTAATTGATTATAGATATCAACAGCACCACAAAGCTAAAAGAGGAGATAATGGTTCGGGACAAAATCGTACAGGCAAAAGTGGGGCTGATTTAGTTCTTAAAGTTCCTCTAGGAACTCAAGTATTTGAAGAAGATAACAAAACATTAATCTATGATTTTGTTAAAATTGGTGAAGAATTTATTGCTGCTTCAGGTGGCAAAGGTGGTCTTGGAAATACTAGATTCAAAAGTTCAACTAATAGAGCTCCAAGAAAATTTACTAAGGGAACTCTGGGTGAAGATTTTGTAATTTGGCTTCAACTAAAAACTATTGCTGATATTGGTATAATTGGATTACCTAATGCTGGAAAATCAAGTTTACTAGCATCAATTACAAACGCAAATCCTAAAATAGCAAATTATCAGTTTACCACTTTAAACCCAAATCTTGGTGTTGCAAATTATGATGATAAAGAAGTAACTATTGCTGATATTCCAGGTTTAGTTGAGGGGGCACATAAAGGTATTGGTCTGGGTATACAGTTTTTGAAGCATATTGAAAGATGTAAATCAATTTTACATTTAATTGATATTACCAATAAAGATCTCAGAAAAAGTTATAATCAAGTTAAAAGTGAGTTAAAAAATTACAGCCCAAAACTTTCTAAAAAAAAAGAATTAATAGTTTTAAACAAAATTGATTTAATTGATGAAAACAAAGTAAAAAAAATAGTTAAAGAATTTAAAAAGGATATGAAGTCAGAAGTTATTGTAATTTCAACATTAAAAAAAGATACTATTTCTAAAATAAAATCCAAATTAATATCTTATGCGTCTTAAAAATTCAAAAATAATTGTAATTAAGATTGGCTCTTCATTGTTAGTGGATGGGAAAAAAAATATAAGAAAAAAATGGCTTTCAAGCTTTGCTAAAGATATTTGCAAACTAAAATCTAAAAATAAAAAAATAATAATTGTTAGTTCAGGAGCAATAGCTTTAGGATGTAAAAAAATGAATTATAATAAAACAAGTCTTAAGCTTGATCAAAGTCAGGCAATAGCATCTATTGGTCAAATTGAATTGATGAATTTATTTTCACAGATATTTTTAAAATTTAAATTAAACATTTCTCAAATTTTACTTACATTAGATGATACTGAAGAAAGAAGAAGATCAATTAATGCCAAAAGAACTTTAGAAAATTTATTTAAACTTGATTATATACCGGTCGTAAATGAAAATGATACTATTGCTACATCAGAAATAAAATTTGGTGATAATGATAGATTGGCCTCGCGAGTTGCTCAGATCACGAATGCAGATACATTGATTTTATTATCAGATGTTGATGGCCTATACACAAAAAATCCAAAAAAATTTAAAGATGCAAAATTAATTAGAGAAGTAAGAGATTTTAAAGAGATTAAGAATGTTAATATAAAAGGCATAACGCAATTTGGAAGTGGTGGAATGAATACTAAAATTGAAGCTGCAAAAATTTGTAATTTAGCGGGTTGTGATATGGTAATTGCAAATGGGCTTAATTTAAATCCAATTACACAAATCGAAAAAAATAATAGTTCTACATGGTTCATTTCTAAAATAACAAAATTGCATGCTAGAAAAAAATGGATAATAAGTTCCATATCTCCTAAGGGTGAACTTATAATTGATGATGGAGCTAAAAAAGCACTTGCTAGTGGTAAAAGTTTATTGGCCGCTGGAATAAAAAAAGTTTCTGGAAAATTTAATAAAGGTGATCATATAAAAATATTGGATATTAAAAGAAAAGAATTTGCTAGAGGTCTTAGTTCATTTTCGTCAGAGGAAATTAATAAAATTTTAGGATATCATTCTAATGAAATACAAAAAATTCTTGGATATGTCTCAAAATCTGAAGTTGTGCACAAAGATGATATGGTGGAAGTATAATGAGAAGTTTATTATTAAATATTGGAAAAAAATCAAAAAAAGCATTTTCTGTTCAATTAAATTCTAAAAAGAAAGACAAAGTTTTAAAAGATTATTTTCTACTTATTAATAGACATAAAGATTTAATTCTTAAGGAAAATCAAAAAGATATCAAAAATGCTAATAAAAAAAAATTAAAAGATAATCTTATTAAAAGGCTTATCTTAGATGATAAAAAAATTTTAGATATTATTAATTCAATAAAAAAAATTATAAAGTTAAAAGATCCAACCAATGTTGTCTTAGAGAAATGGAAAAGACCTAATGGTTTAAATATTTCAAAAGTGACAATTCCGATAGGCGTTATTGGTGTAATTTATGAAAGTAGACCTAATGTTACATCAGACGTCGCATCACTATGTTTTAAATCTGGAAATTCTGTAATTTTAAAAGGTGGTTCAGAAGCATATTACTCAAATTCTATACTTTCAAAACTATTTAGGAAATCACTGAAAAAAAATAAAATAGATGAAAATATCATTCAATTTATTGATATCAGAAAAAGAAGCGTAGTTGATTTTATGCTTACTAAGATGAATAATTTTATTGATGTTATTATTCCTAGAGGTGGAAAAAGCTTAGTTAAGAAAGTTCAAAGTGTATCTTCTATACCAACAATTGGTCATCTTGAAGGTGTATGTCACTCATATGTAGATAAAGATGCAAATCTCAAAATAGCAAAAAGTGTTATTCATAATGCTAAATTAAGAAATACTGCTATTTGTGGAGCTACAGAAACAATCTTGTTACATGAAAAAATAATTAAAAAAATTGGTATCCATGTCTTAAAAAAATTAGAGCAAGATGGGTGTAAAATAATTGGTGATAACAAAATTAGGAAATTGTATAACAAAAGTATTCAAAAGGCTTCTAATAAGGATTGGTCAAAAGAATATTTGTCTCCAACTGTTTCAGTAAAATCTGTTAAAAATCTAGATAACGCAATTAATCACATTAATAAATATGGAACAATGCACACAGACTGTATAATTACACAAAATAAAAAGTCAGCTGAAAAATTTCTAAAAAAAGTAAAAAGTTCTATCGCAATGCACAATACATCAACTCAATTTGCTGATGGCGGTGAATTTGGTTTTGGTGGTGAAGTGGGAATTTCTACTAGTTCGCTCCCACCAAGAGGCCCTGTAGGTTTAAATCAATTGGTTTCTTACAAATATAAAATAACTAGCAAGGGCAAGATAAGGAAATAATTTGAACTTAAAAAAGATTAAAATCGGAATACTTGGTGGTTCTTTTGATCCCGCACACAAAGGTCATTTAGCAATTTCAAAAGAAGCTGTGAAAAGATTTAAACTTAAACAAATAATATGGGCAATTACCAAGAAAAATCCTTTTAAAAAACAAAGTACCACAACTATTGCAACAAGAATTAAAAATTGTAAAAAAATTATTCAAAATGCAAATTATATAAAAGTGAAATTTTATGAAAATATAGTTAAATCAAATAAAACTATCAGTCTAATAAATTATTTAACCAAAAATAAAAAAAAGGAAATTTATTTTTTAATGGGTGCTGATAATCTAATAAATTTTCACAAGTGGTATAAGTGGAAAATAATTTCGCGTAAGTGTAAAATTATCGTATTTGATCGTCACGGATATAAAAAAAAGTCTTTAGATTCAACAACATTTAAAAGGTTAAATGACAAAAATCTTAAATTTATAGAGTTTGATAAGGTCAATATTTCTTCTTCTCAATTAAGAAAAATTTGATAGTCTTAATTTAATTAATGGATAAAATTTCTAGTTTAAAACAAATTATAATAAACACCCTAGATAATAATAAAGCTCAAGACATCATAAGTATTGATCTTAAAGACAAAAGCTCAATGGCTGATTATATGATTATCGCTAGTGGCACGTCATCCAGGCATATACAGTCTTTATCTGAACAGGTTTTGCACCAACTAAAAAATAATGGAATGATAGAATCCAAAATAGAAGGTAAGGACAGCAATGAATGGAAATTGGTAGATGGTATAGATTTAATTGTGCATATATTTCATCCAGAAAAAAGAAAATTTTATGAACTTGAAAAAATGTGGTCGGAACTCATACCAAAAGAAAAATTAATCATATGATACAAAAAAAATTAATATCACTTTTTTTATTTTATCTAATTTTTATTCAAAGCGTAAATTCTGCTGAGAATGATATTTACAAAAAAATAGATTTATTTGGTGAGGTCCTTGAAAAAATAAATAAAGAATATGTTGATGAAATTGATCAGTCTGAAAGTATGGATTCTGCAATTAATGGCCTTCTTCAATCACTTGATCCATATTCTGCTTATATGTCTCCAGAAGTTTTTAATGAAATGCAAACTGAAACTAGTGGTGAATTTGGTGGTTTGGGTATTGAAGTTAGTATGGAGGCTGGAGTGGTAAAAGTTATATCTCCTATAGATGATACCCCGGCATCTAAAGCTGGAATAAAAGCAGGAGACTACATAGTCAAAATAGATAATGTTCAAGTTCAGGGTAAATCCCTAAGTGAAGCAGTAGATTTAATGAGGGGTCCTGTTGGTTCTGGGATTGATTTGACTGTACGAAGAAGAGGTGTGAAAAAAGCTTTAACATTCAATATTGTAAGAGAAATTATTCAAATTAGTTCTGTTAAAGCCGATCTCTTAGAAAAAAATATTGGATATATTAGACTAACCTCTTTTAATGAAAATAGTGGAAAACAGATAGAAAAAGAAATAAAAAAATTTGAAAAAGATAATAATGTTAAATCATATATTTTAGATTTAAGAAATAATCCAGGTGGGCTACTCTCACAAGCAATAAAAATTTCTGATTATTTTTTAGATAATGGTGAAATTGTATCTACCAAAAGTAGAAAGTCTTCTGAAAATCGAAAATGGTTTGCTAAAAAAGGAGATTTAACTAATGGGAAAACATTGCTAGTTTTAATAAATTATGGTTCAGCTTCAGCATCTGAAATTGTGGCAGGTGCTTTAAAAGACCACAAAAGAGCAATTTTATTAGGTGAAAGTAGTTATGGAAAAGGATCCGTACAATCAATTATACCTCTAAAAAATGATGGAGCAATTAGGTTAACTGTTGCTAAATATTATCTTCCCTCAGGTAAGTCCATTTCTGAAGTTGGTGTAACACCAGATATAGAAATTGCAGAAGGATCTGATGATTTTAGGATAAAAACTAAAACTGATAATCAATTAGATTATGCTATCAAATTACTTAATGGCTAAGATGGAAGATAAATTCAAACACCTCCCTCTTAGAAATGGTGTAGGAATAATTGTTTTAAATAAAAATAATAAAGTTTTTGTTGCCAAAAGAATTGATAATCCAAAAAATTTTTGGCAGATGCCTCAAGGAGGTGTTGATGAAGGTGAAGATTTTCTTAAAGCAGCTTATAGAGAGCTAGAAGAAGAAACTAGTATTAAAAATGTTGAATTAATTAAAGAATTTGATGACTTGTTATCTTATGAACTTCCTGATCGCTTGTTAGGGATTATCTGGAAAGGTAAATACAAAGGTCAAAAACAAAAATGGTTTTTAATGAGATTTACTGGGGAAGAAAATGAAATAAATATAAAAACAAAAAAACCAGAATTTTTAGATTGGAAATGGATTGAAATTGATTGTCTAACCGATGCAGTTGTAGACTTTAAACTTCATATTTATAAAGAGCTAAAAGATAAAATAAAAAAAATTATTAATTAAGGGATTTCAGTACATCAATTTTCTGATCAATTAAATACCTAGACTGATCATTGATATCTTTTTTATTTGATTCTTCTTCTGCTAATTTAAGCAAGTCTTGTTGTTTAGATTTATCTAAATCAGTAACTTTATAAATAGTACTTGTTAAAATTGATAGATTATTATTTTTGAATTCAACTATTCCATCCTCTACATAAAAACTTTCATCACCTGATTTCGATAAAATTTTAAGTATACCCGGTTTTAAAAAAGAGATGATTGAGATATGATCTTTAAGGATTCCCATTTCACCTTCAAAAGCTGGTATTATTACTTCCAAAACATCATCTTTTGTTAAAAAAGATTTTTCAGGATTGACTATTTCTATTTTAAACTCTTCACTCATTACGCTGCTGCTTCTTTTTCCATTTTTTCAGCTTTTTCAATAGCTTCCTCAATAGTTCCTACCATATAAAAAGCTGCTTCAGGAAGATGGTCATAGTCACCTTTACAAATTGCTGCAAAACCTTTTATTGTTGAGTCCAGATCAACTAATTTACCTGGAGATCCTGTAAACACCTCAGCAACAAAAAAAGGTTGAGATAAAAATCTTTGTATTTTTCTAGCTCTTGCAACAATTAGTTTGTCTTCCTCAGATAATTCATCCATACCTAAAATCGCTATAATATCTTGAAGAGATTTATAAGTTTGTAAAATCTTTTGAACTTCTCTAGCAACTCTATAATGTTCATCACCCACAATTCTTGGATCTAAAATTCTTGAAGTAGAGTCTAATGGATCAACTGCAGGATAAATACCAATTTCAGCAATCTGTCTTGAAAGTACAGTAGTTGCATCCAAGTGAGCAAACGATGTTGCTGGTGCAGGGTCAGTTAAGTCATCTGCAGGAACATAAATAGCCTGTACAGAGGTAATTGATCCTTTGTTTGTAGTGGTAATTCTTTCTTGAAGGTTACCCATATCTGTAGCTAATGTAGGTTGATAACCGACTGCAGAAGGTATTCTTCCTAATAGAGCCGATACCTCAGAACCTGCTTGTGTAAACCTGAAAATATTATCAACGAAAAAAAGTACGTCTTGTCCTTCTTGGTCTCTGAAATACTCTGCTACAGTTAATCCTGTAAGTGCTACTCTGGCTCTGGCACCAGGAGGTTCGTTCATTTGTCCATAAACAAGCGCTGCTTTAGATCCTGGACCATCTGGTTTAATTACACCTGACTCCATCATTTCATGATATAGGTCGTTACCTTCTCTAGTTCTTTCTCCAACACCTGCAAATACAGAAAATCCACCATGGGCTTTTGCTACGTTATTAATTAATTCCATAATTAAAACTGTTTTACCAACACCAGCACCACCAAATAATCCAATTTTTCCACCTTTTGCGTAAGGAGCTAATAAATCAATTACTTTAATACCTGTAACAAGTATTTCTGTTTCTGTTGATTGATCATTAAATTCTGGAGCTGATCTATGAATGGGCCAAGTTTCCTTAGTTTTAACTTCACCTCTTTCATCAATTGGTTCTCCAATAACATTTATAATTCTTCCTAATGTTTCAGGTCCAACAGGCACTTGAATAGGTGCTTTAGTGTTTGTTACCTCATCACCTCTTTTTAATCCTTCGGTAGCATCCATTGCAATAGTTCTTACAGTAGTCTCACCTAAGTGTTGAGCAACCTCGAGGACTAATCTATTATCCCCATTTTTACATTCTAATGCTGTTAAAATTTCTGGAAGATCTCCATCAAATTTAACGTCTACTACTGCTCCAATAACTTGTGTAATTATTCCTTTGCTCATAATTATAAACTTTCTGCTCCTGATATGATTTCTATTAGTTCTTTAGTAATTGCTGCCTGACGACTTCTATTATACTCAATAGTAAGTTTGTCAACCATTTCACCTGCATTACGGGTTGCATTATCCATTGCACTCATTCTTGATCCCTGTTCGCTAGCTGAATTCTCCAACATTGCTTTAAATATCTGAGTAGAAATATTTTTTGGCAATAAATTACTTAAAATTTCATCTTCATCTGGTTCAAATTCATAATTATCATCAGACTCATTTTCTTTAGAATTATCTGTATTCAAGGGAATTATTTGTTGTGCTTGAGGAATTTGAGTTATAACATTTTTAAATTGATTATAAAAAATGGTACAAACATCAAATTCTTCAGAATCAAATTTTTCAATAACCATTTTACCAACTTTTTCTGCATCAAAATAATTTGCATTTTTTGACTCTTTAAAAGAAATATTTGCGATAATCCTATCTCCATAAACTCTTTTAAGCTGATCGTTACCTTTAGATCCAACGGTTATTATTTTTAAAACTTTTCCATCTTTTTCTAATTCAGCAAAATAATTTTTAGCTTTTTTAATTATATTGCTATTAAAACCACCACACAAACCTCTATCAGAGGTCATTACTACACAAAGATGTGTATTATCTTTTCCTGTGCCTGAAAGTAATTTTGGAGCATTATCTTTATCTGAAATTCCATTAGATAAATTTAAAATAACATTATTCATTTTTTCTGAATAAGGTCTTCCTTTTTCCGCATTTTCTTGTGCTCTTCTAAGTTTGGCTGCAGCAACCATTTTCATAGCCTTAGTGATTTTTTGTGTAGACTTTACACTTGCTATTCTTTTTTTTAAATCATCTAAACTTGCCATATTATTTTTATTTAAGACTTAAAGTTTTGTTTTAGTTGTGAAATTACTTCAATAAGCATCTTCTCTTTATCCTCTTCAAGTTTACCTGTGCTTTGAATTGACTCAATAATTTCTGGTTTGTCAGATTTACATTTTTCAATGATTTTATTTTCAAACTCTGCAATATCTTTCAAATCAATATCATCCAAATATCCTTTAACACCACAAAAAACCGATATAACTTGCTCTGCCACTGTCATAGGAGAATATTGTTTTTGTTTAAGAAGTTCCGTAAGTTTAGATCCTCTGTTTAAAAGTTGCTGTGTTGATGCATCTAGATCAGATCCAAATTGAGCAAAAGCAGCCATTTCTCTATATTGGGCTAATTCTAATTTCATCGATCCAGAAACTTTTTTCATAGCCTTAGTTTGTGCTGATGATCCAACTCTAGAAACTGACAAACCAACGTTAATTGCAGGTCTAATACCCTGATTAAAAAGTTCCGTTTCTAGAAATATTTGTCCGTCTGTAATTGAGATTACATTTGTAGGAATAAAAGCAGATACATCACCTCCTTGTGTTTCTATAATTGGAAGTGCCGTCAAAGATCCTCCACCATGTTCATCACTTAATTTTGCGGCTCTTTCAAGTAATCTGCTATGTAAATAAAATACATCTCCCGGATAAGCTTCTCGTCCTGGAGGTCTTCTAAGTAAAAGTGACATCTGTCTGTATGCAACCGCCTGTTTTGACAAATCATCATAAATTATAAGTGCGTGCATTCCATTATCTCTAAAAAATTCACCCATTGCACAACCTGTATATGGAGCCAAAAATTGAAGTGGTGCAGAGTCAGATGCTGTTGCAGCTACAATTGTTGTATATTCCATCGCTCCAGCTTCTTCCAAAGTTTTTTGAATTTGTCGAACTGTAGATCTCTTTTGTCCTACAGCAACATAAATGCAATAAAGTTTTTGTTTTTCATCACCAGACTCATTAATCTTTTTTTGATTAATTATTGCATCAATTGCAACTGCAGTTTTTCCAGTCTGTCTATCACCAATAATCAATTCTCTTTGACCCCTTCCAACTGGAACCAAACTATCGATTGACTTTAAACCTGTCTGCATTGGTTCACTAACTGATTGTCTAGGAATAATTCCAGGAGCTTTTACCTCTACTCTACTTTTTTTTACTCCTTTATCTAATGCACCCTTTCCATCAATTGGGTTGCCTAAGCCATCAACAACTCTCCCCAATAACTCTTTTCCTACAGGTGTGTCGACTATACTTCCTGTTCTTTTTACAATATCACCCTCTTTAATATTTCTATCATCACCAAAAATTACAACTCCTACATTTTCACTTTCTAAGTTTAAGGCCATCCCTTTTGATCCATCAGCAAATTCAACCATTTCTCCAGCCTGAACGTTGTCTAAACCGTAAATTCTAGCAATTCCATCACCTACAGACAGAACTTGTCCAACTTCAGATATTTCTGCCTTTTCTCCAAAATTTTTAATCTGTTCTTTTAAAATTTTTGTAACTTCTGATGGGTTTATTTCCATATTATGCCTCTATCATTCTATTTTCAATTTGTTGCAATTTATTTTTAATAGAAGTGTCAATCATTGTACTACCAACTTGCACAACTAAACCTCCAATTAAACTTTGATCGTGTTTATAGTTTAATTTTATTTTTGATTTAAAATTATTTGATAATTCTTCAGTAATTTTATTTATTTCACTTTCAGTCAAATTTTTAGCAGATTTAATTTCTGCTTTAAGCTCTCCTCTTTTTTCTGAACAAATTTCTAAAAAATTTTTTAAAATTTTTTCAATATAAAAAAATCTTCTTTTTTCAATCAAAAAATTTAAAAAGTTCTTGAACAAATTTTCTAATTTCGAATTTTCACATATTTTAATGATAACATTTGATAATGTAACTTGATTTATTGTAGGATCTTTTATTAAGTTATCAAAATCATTATTTGCTGATACTAATTTTAATAACGCAAAAGAATTTTTCTCAATTAAATCAAGTAGACCTGCTTCATTTGCAAGTTCATATAAAGCTAAAGAATATCTTTTAGCTGACGTTGTTGAAAATACTTTATTTTTACTCAATTTGTTACCTATAAATATTGGTGATAAATTAAAAAATCACGTTTTAATTAACATATGACCTACTAGTCTTCAAGTAGGACGTTGATCAAAAACACATTTTTTTAGGCTTTAATTAAAGCTTATTGGATCAACATCAACTGAAAGTTTTATTCCTGTTGGAAATTTATAATTGGGAATTATTTTTGCCAATGAATTTTGTAATTTTAGAGTTTTGGGCCCTCTAATTAAAAGTCTAATTCTATATTTTTTTTTTATTTTAAAAATTGGAGCACTTACTGGACCTAAAATTTTTCCGTTGATTTTATTTTCGATAAAAGATTTGAAGTTAATCGCTTCTTTTTCCAAATTTTTTTCATTATCTCCAGTTAAAATTAAAGAAATAAATCTTTGAAAAGGAGGTAAATGATTTTGTTTTCTTATTTCAAGCTCTTTATCTAAAAAAATATCTGGGTTAGCATTAGTAATATCGGAAATCATTTTTGTATTAGTATTATAAGTTTGAAAATAGACTGTGGATGGTTTTCCTGTACGACCAGCACGTCCAGATAATTGATGATATAATTGTAAATTTTTTTCAGCTCCTCTTAAATCATGTCCTTGTAATGATAAATCAATATCAACAACAACTATACAATTCAAATTAGGAAAATGAAAACCTTTCGATATTAATTGTGTACCAATCAAAATTTGAACCTCATTATTAATAATTTTTTCTAATTTTTCTTTAGAACTTTTTTTATTCATTGTGTCACTAGAAAAAATTTCAATTTTTTTTGAGGGAAAATTTTTTTTTACTTCTTCTGAAATTCTTTCAACTCCTGGTCCACTAAATATGAAATCACATTTTCCTTTTTTTATACATTCTCTTTTTAAGAAAGTTTTAAATCCACAATAATGACATAACAAATTATCTTTATTTTTATGATAAACTAAATTTATTGAACAGTTTGGGCACGAATAACTAGTAAAACATTTATTACACAATACATGAGGTGAAAAACCTCTTCTATTTAAAAAAAATAAAATTTGATCTTTTTTTTCTAAATGCCAATTTACTTTTTGTAATATTTCTTTAGAAATCCATGATTGTTTTTCAAGTTTTACATCATTTAAATTTATAATCTCATAATTTGGTAAAGAGGCATCTTGGTAACGACTATCTAATCTTGAAGAAGAGTATTTCCCCTTTTTAATATTTTCATAAGTTTCTAAAGATGGTACTGCGGTAATTAAATTAATAGGAATATTCTCAAATGATGCTCTTGAAATTGCCATATCTCTTGCATTATAAGTTACTCCTTCGTCTTGTTTGTAAGATTGATCATGCTCTTCATCAACAATAATTAATCCAAGTTTTGCAAAAGGTAAAAATAATGAGGATCTTGCACCAATAATTATTTTGATTTCACCTGTTGCAATTCCACTCCATATTAATTCTTTATTTTTTTTTGAAATACCTGAATGCCAGATTGCTGGTCTAAAACCAAAAAATTCGATAAATTTTTTTTCAAATTGATTTGTTAGCCCAATTTCAGGTAGCATAATTAAACCTTGGTAACCATTATTTAATATCTCTTTTAGGGCCTCAAAATATATTATTGTTTTTCCAGACCCGGTTGTTCCTTGCAGAACGTGAACTCTAAACTTATCGTTTAAACTTTTCATTTTTTTTAGAGAATTTTGCTGTTCTTTTGTAAGTCTAAATGACTTTTTTTCCAATTTTGTGTGAAAATTTTCATATTTTTTTATTGAGAATTTATCAATAGCTTTACTACTCAGCAGGACTAGTTTTAATGCCATCCCCTTTGGAAGTATATTATATTCAGCAAACCAATTTAAAAAATTAATTGTGGTTTTTTTTAATGGGTTAATATCTATCTTTTTTATTATTTTTTTAATTTTAAAATTTTTATTAGTCTTTTGCTCAAATTCATTCCACACCACTCCGGTTGCTTGTATTTTACCAAATGGTACCAAAACATAGTCGCCTATTTTAAGTTTAATATCGCTCTCATAAGTGAATGGATGATTAAATATATTGGGCAAAAGAATCGGATATTGCATACTTTTATAATATGAAAATAATTTAAGAGTGTATTGCTCTTTTATCTACAGATAATGCTGCTTCTTTGACAGCTTCAGAAAAAGTAGGGTGAGCATGGCAAGTTCTTGCTATATCTTCTGAACTAGCACCAAACTCCATTGCAATACCTATTTCCGCTATTAATTCTCCGGCATGCGGACCTATTAAATGAGCTCCTAATACCTTATCAGTTTTTCCGTCAGCTAATATTTTTACAAATCCTTCAGTATCGTCAATTGCCTTTGCTCTAGAATTTGCCATAAAGGAAAATTTACCAACTTTGTATTTTATATTTAACTCTTTTAATTGTTCTTCAGTTTTACCAATAGATGCAACTTCTGGAGCTGTATAAATCACTCCAGGAATTGTATCATAATTTACATGACCTGACTGACCAGCTATATTTTCCGCAACGGCAATTCCTTCGTCCTCTGCTTTATGTGCAAGCATAGGACCCGATATCACATCGCCTATTGCATAAATATTGTTTTGATTTGTTTTAAAATTTTTATCTGTTTTAACTCTATTTTTCTCATCTAAATCAACACCTGCTTTTTGAATATTCAATCCTAGAGTATTCGGCTTTCTACCTACAGAAATTAAAACAACATCACACTCAAAGTTTTTTTTGTTACCTTCTTCATCTTTTGTAAAAATTGTAGCTCCTGATTTATTTTTTTTTATTTGCTCCACTTTATGTTGCAAATGAAAATTAATTCCTTGTTTTTTCAGAATTTTCATAAATTCACTAGAAATTTCATTGTCCATACCTGGTGTAATGTGATCTAAAAATTCAATTACATGAACTTCTGAACCAAGTCTTGACCAAACTGATCCCATCTCCAATCCAATATAACCACCCCCAACTACAACCATTTTTTTTGGAACTTTTTCTAATTTTAAAGCTCCAGTCGAGGAAACAACTATTTTTTCATCAAAATTTATACCGGGTAATGATACTGGGATTGAACCTGTTGCAATTATAACCTTTTCTGTCTCGATGAAACTTTCTTTATTTTGATCATCCTTAATTAATATCTCAGTCTTTGATTTAAAACTTCCAGTACCCTTAAAATACGAAACCTTATTTTTCTTTAATAAAAACTCAACTCCCTTGGTAAGTATAGTGACTGCCTTATCTTTATTTTTCATCATTTTAGACAGATTTAATTTTACTTCGCCTGTTTCAATACCTTTACTAGATAAGTTTTTAACTTTGTGAAATTCTTCTGAGAGATTTAATAAACTTTTTGATGGAATACAGCCTACATTTAAACAGGTTCCTCCTAGGGAGCCACGTGATTCTATGCATGCAGTTTTAATACCTAATTGTGCAAGTCTAATTGCACACACATATCCACCAGGGCCTCCTCCAATTACTACTGCTTGAAATTTTTCTGCCATTTAAATATCTAAAAATAACCTTCTTGGATCTTCTAAGTTCTCTTTAATCATTTTTAAAAATGAAACTGACTCTTTACCGTCAATAATTCTATGATCATAAGATAACGCTAAATACATAATAGGTCTTATTTTAATTTCACCATCTACTACAGCTGGTCTATCAATTATATTATGCATACCTAACACACCTGACTGGGGAAGATTTAAAATAGGAGTTGATAACATTGATCCATATACTCCACCATTACTAATAGTGAACGTGCCCCCTTGAAGATCTTCAATTGTGAGTTTGCCATCCTTTGCTTTCTCTGAAATTTGTTTAATATTTTTTTCTATATCTGCAAAAGATAATTCATCAGCATTTTTAAGAACTGGTACAACTAATCCTTTGTCTGTACCAACTGCAAAACTAATATTATAATAATTTTTGTAAATAATTTCATTATCATCAATTTCTGCATTTACTGCAGGAAAATTTTTAAGAGCTACTACACATGCTTTAACAAAAAATGACATAAATCCTAATTTTACTCCATATCTATTTTGAAAATCTTCCTGATTTTCTTTTCTCATTTTCATAACATTTGTCATATCGACTTCATTGAAAGTGGTTAATAAAGCAGCATTTTCTTGAGCTTGCTTAAGTCTTTTTGCAATTGTCTGTCGTAATCTGGTCATTTTAATTCTTTCTTCCTGACCATACTTAATTTTTCGTTCAGAAGGTGCTGGGTTAACACCCATCAAGTTAATTAAATCCCCCTTTAAAACCCTACCATCTTTTCCTGATCCCTCGACCTCTTCAATATTAATTTTGTTTTCACTAACAATTTTTCTTACTGCTGGAGATAAAATTTGATCAGTTTTAATATTTTCAATTTCTTTCTCTTCTTTAATTTCATTCATAAGAACTAATGGTTCATTATCCAACTTTTCTTTTTCTTGATCAAAAATTTGGGGTTCACCTTTTTGTTTTTCTTTCTCTAAATTAATCACATTATTGTCTATATTTGATGGTTCTATTTTTTTTATTTTCTCTATTTTTTTTGAATTATCTGTATTTTCTGATACTAGGCCTAAGAGTGCACCTACCTCCACGACTGAACCATCTTTTGACTCTATTTTGGATAATATTCCTGATACTGGAGATGGAACTTCTAAGTTTACTTTATCAGTTTCAAGTTCAACAATGGGCTCATCTGCTTCAATTTTATCTCCCTCATTTTTAAGCCATTTAGAAACTGTCGCTTCTGTAATGCTTTCACCAAGCACTGGAACTAAAATTTTTTCACTCATTATAAATTATTTAAAAACTTCCTTTACAATTTCCTTTTGTTGAGAAATATGCCATTTTGCATATCCTGTTGCCGGAGATGCATCGGGGCTTCTTCCTATATAAGATATTTCATTATTACTAGCTTTTATATTATTTAATGTCCATTGTATATAATCCCTAACTGAAAACCATGCTCCCATATTTTTTGGTTCTTCTTGACACCAATAAAACTTCGCATTTTTTGCGAAAGGTCTAAGTTCCTTGGCTAAAGCTTTTGCTGGAAATGGATATAATTGTTCGATCCTAAAAAAGATAATGTCATCTTTTTTTAGTTTTTCTCTAGCTTCAACCAAATCAAAATAAATTTTTCCTGAGCAGAGAATCACTTTTTTTATTTTATTTGACTTTTTTAACTTAATAAAACCTTTACTTTTTGGATCTATCGCATGATCCCATAACACTCTATGAAATGAATTTTCTTTGCTAAAATCATCAATATAAGAAACACATTGTTTATGTCTTAATAAAGATTTTGGTGTCATTATTACCAAAGGTTTTCTAAAATCTCTGTGCATTTGTCTTCTTAAAGCATGAAAATAATTTGCAGGAGTTGTGCAGTTCATTATTTGCATATTATCATTTGAACACAACTGTAAAAATCTTTCTAACCTCGCTGAAGAATGCTCTGGACCCTGACCCTCATAACCATGTGGCAACAACATAACTAACCCTGATGCTCTAGACCACTTTCTCTCACCTGACGCAATAAATTGATCAATTACAACTTGAGCCCCGTTTGCAAAATCTCCAAATTGAGCTTCCCATAAAGTCAAAGTATTTGGTTCAACTAAACTATAACCATATTCAAAACCTAAAACAGCTAGTTCAGACAAAAAACTATCTACTACTTCAAATTGTTTTTGTTTTTGAGAAATATTATTTAAAGGAATGTATCTTGTGTTGTCTAATTGATTTCTTAAAACAGAATGTCTTTGGCTAAATGTTCCTCTACCTGAGTCTTGACCAACCAGTCTCACTGGATAGCCTTCTTCTAACAATGACCCAAAGGCTAGAGCTTCTGCAGTTGACCAATCAATATTGTTACCTTTTTTTACATTTAATTTTCTATTCTCAAATATTTTCAAAATTGTTTTATGAAGATTAATTTGTTCAGGAATAGTATGTATTTTATCCGATATTTGTTGTAGTTTCTTTAAATCTGAGCCCGTTACACCTCTTTTATCTTTTCCTTTCTCAGGTTTATATCTCGACCAAGTTCCTTCAAACCATTCAATCTTTGGTTTATAATCTTTAGCATTTTCAAACTGTTCATTGAGCAAATTTTTAAAATTTGTAATAGCATCATCTAAGTATTTGGTTGAAATTGATTTTTGGTTAATTAATTTTTCACCATAGACTTTTACTGGTGATGGATGTGATCTTATTTTTTTATACATTAGTGGTTGTGTAAAAGATGGTTCATCTCCTTCATTGTGCCCAAATCTTCTGTAACAAATAAGGTCTATAACAACATCTCTATTAAACTTTAATCTAAAGTCAGTTGCTATTCTTGCAGCATAAACTACTGCCTCTGGATCGTCCCCATTGACATGAATAATTGGGGCCTCAACCATTTTTGCAACATCTGATGGATATGGTGATGATCTTGCAAACCTAGGACTTGTAGTAAATCCTATTTGGTTATTAACAATGATATGAATGGTTCCTCCAGTATTATGTCCGGGAAGACCTGACATTGCAAAACACTCTGCAACTACACCCTGACCAGCAAAAGCTGCATCTCCATGAATTAAAATTGGAATTACTTTTTTTCTCTCTTTATCTTTATGAAAGTATTGTTTTGCTCTTGTTTGTCCTAGAACAACTGGATTTACTGCCTCCAAATGTGAGGGATTATCAGTAAGACTGACATGCACTGAATTTCCATCAAATTCTCTATTAGAGGACGCACCTAAATGATATTTTACATCACCTGCACTATCCTCCTTAGATAAATTAGTTTCTCCTGCAAATTCATTAAATATTCTTTTATAGGATTTTTGAAGTACATTCGCCAATACATTCAATCTACCTCTGTGTGACATGCCAATTTTAACTTCCTTAACATGAGACTGACCACCTATTTTAATTATTTGTTCTAATGCCGGAATTAAACTTTCTCCCCCATCTAAGCCGAATCTTTTTGTACCTACATACTTAGTATGAAGGAATTTTTCAAATCCTTCGGCTTGAATAAGTTTATTCAAAATTGCTTCTTTTCCATTTTGAGTAAATTTAAAATCATCAGTTTTTTCAACTCTATCTCTAAACCATTTTCTTTCTGTTGGATTTGAAATATGCATATATTCGTATCCTAGAGAACCACAGTATTTTTCTCTCAAAAATTCCAAAATTTCTCTAATATTAGATTCCTGCTTATTAGTTACTCCATCTAAGAATATCTTTTTATTATAATCCTCCTTTTTAAACCCATAAGACTCTGGATGAAGTTCATCTAAATAATCTGCTTTA
>CABXRR010000005.1 GCA_902514695.1 uncultured Pelagibacteraceae bacterium | reverse complement strand
AAGATACATGCCCCATGAAACATCTGAGTGAAGATAATAAACTGACCCCAAAGCCAAAACCAAACAAGAAAATGAAGTATATATAGGCCAAGGACTTGGGTCTACTAAATGATAATCATGTTTTTTTTCAGCTGACATTTTTTTGAATTATGATTGTTTATAGTAATCTGTCGAGAAAAAAGTATACGACATAGTTACATCCTCTAAATTTTTTGTTGTTGGATCATTGACCATTTCGGGATCTAAATAAAAAGTCATTACATATGTTGCTTTTTCTCCAGCTTTAAGCATTTGCTTTTCAAAACAAAAACAACCCAGTTTACTATAGTATTTACCAAAACTTGCAGGTGACACATTAAAACTAGCTACTCCAGCAGATGGTTCGTTACTATAATTTTCTACCTCAAATTCTATTTTATTTACCTGACCTACTTTTACATCCATAACATTGGTTTTAGCTTTAAAATCCCAAGGTAAGTTATTTACATTAGTATCAAACCTTACGCTCACTACTTTGTTTAAAACAATTTTTGGAGCATTATTTGAAATTTGAGTAGTTCCACCAAAACCAGTTACTCTGCAAAATAAATCGTACAAAGGAACAGCTGCATATGACAAGCCAAGCATTAAAATAAAAATTCCTGATAATATTAAAGGGGTTAGTTTCTTTTTTTGCATCATATAGATCTATCAAATACTCCTGTATTATATAAGGTAAAAAAGAAAAGAAAGATCATAAAAGCAATTATCGCTAAAGCTGTTAATATATTTTTTTTCCTAGTTTTTTTATCAGGTGTTATCATAAAATTTTATCTATCAGAAAAAGTACAAAAATTAAAAATAAATATAAAATAGAGTATCCAAATATGGATTTAGCTTTTTTTGGATCAAACTTATTTTTTTTAAACTTATAAAGTTCATAACATAAAAAATTGTAGTAAAGAGTTAATAACAAAGAAGGTATTAAAAAAGTTAAACCTGCAAAATTTATCCAGAAAGGAAAAATAATAATTGGTAACATTAATAAAGAATAAACAAATATATTGGTTTTTGTGCTTTCAACCCCATTAGTTAGGGGTAACATTGGTATATTTGCTTTTTTATAATCATCCGATTTGTACAAACTCAAAGCCCAAAAATGTGAGGGGGTCCAAAAAAATATTATTAAAAAAAAAGATAATGGTTCGATAGATAAAGTACCAGTAGCTATAGTCCATCCAATAACTGGTGGGAAAGCACCTGCGGCTCCACCAATAACTATATTTTGTGGTGTTCGTCTTTTTAACCAAATTGTATAAACAAAAACATAAAATAGAATTGTTAAAAGTAAAATAGCTGCTGAAATTCTGTTTGTAAAATAATCTAAAGCTACTACTGAGATGATAGATAATGTGACACCAAAAATGAGAGCTTGGTTTCTATTAACTTTTCCAGTTGGTATAGGTCTCAAACAAGTTCTAGTCATTAAAGCATCCAGATCAGACTCATACCACATATTGAGCGCCCCAGCTGCGCCTGCGCCAAGAGAAACTAATAAAATTCCTATTATAGCATCCTTTGTTGATACAAGATTTGGCGAAGTTAAGAGCCCAACTGCACAAGTAAAAATTACTAATGACATTACTCTTGGTTTCATTAGTTTAAATAGTTCAGAAAAATTAAATAAATCTTCCTGACTTAAACTCCTTTTCTTTAGCCTTGAATTACTCATCAGTTTTTTTTTTTTGCTTTTATATTAACTTTGAGACTTTTGTATTTCCTGGTCATCCTCAAACTTTGGCAACTCCTCAAAAGTATGGAAGTTAGGTGGAGATGGCACAGTCCACTCTAAAGTCGTAGCTCCAACTCCCCATGGATTTTGAGCAGCTGCTTTCTTTTTTGCAAAAGAGTAAATAAGATTAACAAAAAATACTGCTAATCCAGCAACTGCAACGTATGATCCTATTGAAGAAATATAATTCCATCCAGCAAATGCATCTGGGTAATCAGCGTATCTCCTAGGCATTCCTGCTAATCCTAAAAAATGTTGTGGAAAGAAAATTAAGTTCACACCAATAAAAGTTAACCAAAAGTGTAATTGACCTAACCACTCAGAATATTCATAACCAGACATTTTTGAAAACCAATAATAGAAACCTGCAAAAATTGCAAAAACAGCTCCTAATGATAAAACATAATGAAAGTGGGCAACTACATAATATGTGTCATGCATTGCTGTATCTACACCAGCGTTCGCAAGCACAACTCCTGTTACACCACCAACTGTAAACATAAAAATAAATCCAAGCGCCCATACCATTGGTGTTTTAAAAGATATTGATCCACCCCACATTGTAGCAATCCATGAGAAAATTTTAATTCCTGTTGGTACAGCTATAATCATAGTGGCTGCTAAAAAATAAGCTTTAGTATCAGTGCTTAATCCAACAGTGTACATGTGGTGTGCCCATACAACAAACCCTACAATTCCTATTGCAACCATCGCGTAAGCCATTCCTAAGTAACCAAAAACTGGTTTTTTTGAAAATGTTGAAACTATGTGACTAATCATTCCAAAACCAGGAAGAATTAAAATATAAACTTCTGGATGACCAAAGAACCAAAACAAATGTTGGAATAAAACTGGATCCCCTCCAGTTTGAGCCTCAAAGAAGGCGGTTCCAAAATTTCTATCTGTTAATAACATTGTTATTGCACCAGCAAGCACTGGCAAAGATAATAATAATAAAAATGCAGTTACTAAAATTGACCAAGCAAACAATGGCATTTTGTGTAAAGTCATTCCGGGTGTTCTCATATTTAAAATTGTAGTGATAAAATTCACTGCACCTAAAATTGAAGAAGCTCCTGCTAAGTGTAAACTTAAAATTGCTAAATCCATTGCAGGACCAGGCTGACCAGCTTTTGAAGACAATGGAGGATATATGGTCCATCCACCACCAACTCCTGTTTGACCTGGAGGGCCATCAGCAAAAATTGATAGAATTAACAATGTTAATGAAACTGGTAATAACCAAAAAGAAATATTATTCATTCTTGGAAATGCCATATCAGGTGCTCCAATCATAATTGGTACAAACCAATTACCAAATCCACCTATCATGGCAGGCATCACCATAAAAAAAATCATAATTAAGCCATGTCCTGTTACTAACACATTATATAAATGATAATTTCCACCTAGAATACCATCACCTGGATGCATTAATTCCATTCTCATTAAAACTGAAAATGCAGTTCCAATTACCCCAGCAACAATTGCAAAGATTAAATACATAGTACCTATATCTTTGTGGTTAGTTGAATATGCCCAACGTTTCCAACCTGTTGGTGTATGATGGTCGTCGTGTGATGCGGTTTGTGTATACATATTTATTTACTCGCTAGTTTTAATTTATCATTTTTGATTTCTTCTTTTGCAAACTTCACCCGTGCTTCTGATAACCATTCTTGATAATCTTCTTCACTTACAACTTTAACAGTAATTGGCATAAATGCATGTTTAATTCCACAAAGTTCTGAACATTGACCATAATATGTTCCCTCTTTTTCAGCTTTGAACCATGTTTCATTAATTCTTCCTGGAACTGCATCTCTTTTTACTCCAAAAGATGGTAAGGCCCATGCATGTAATACATCATTAGCAGTGATCAAAACTTTTACAACTTTATTTACTGGAACAACAACTTCATTATCTACTGCAAGTAATCTAGGTTGATCTGCTCTTAAATCTTTTTCTTCAATCATGTAAGAGTCGAAGATTATATTTTCGTCAGGATATTCATATCCCCAATACCACTGATAACCTATAGCTTTAATAGTTAAATCAGCTTTTGGAATTGTGTCTTGTTTATATAAAATCTTAAATGAAGGGACTGCCATCACTATTAAAATTAAACACGGAATTAAAGTCCATAAAATTTCAACAGTTACATTGTGTGTTCTTTTAGATGGATTTGGATTTGCCGAAGCCCTAAATCTTACACACGCATAAAGCATTAAGAATAAAACAAAAACACTTATTGCAATAATAATTGGAAGTAAAAGATTGTTATGAAAGTTTACAATATCTCTCATTCCGTCTGAAGCAGGGATTTGAAAACCTAATTGCCAATCTTTTGGTTGATTAGCAAATGCCTCTTGGGCTACAAAAATACTAAAAAATATAAATAAAATTTTTTTCATTTTTAATAGCTATATAAAGCTCTTTTATTAAAATTACACTTTAGTTTTCGCGACAATTTATCAATTAATCGCATAATTTACGATTGAAATCGCAGATATGACTGCTGTTTCTGATCTTAAGATATTCTCATTAATTTTGACTGATTGAACGCCTTTAAAAGAGAGAATCTTATCTCTTTCAGGTTCTGAAAAATCCCCTTCTGGACCAATGATAATACAAACTGGTTTGTTTGTAAGTTTTGATTTATCAACTTTAATATTATCTGTGTTTAAATCTGTAAATATTAAATCCATTGTGTTTTTTTTTAAAAAACTATCTAAGTTTTGAGGACTCTCAATTGAAGGAACATTAATACGATTTGATTGCTCGCTTGCTTCAATAACTATTTTTTCTAAACGTTCTTTATTAATCTTTCTTACAACTGTTCTATCAAAAATAATTGGTAAAAACTTAGTTACCCCTAACTCTGTTGCTTTTTGTATCATAAAATGCTGATAGTTTGATTTAATTGGTGAAAATGCTAACCATAGTTCTTTGATATTCTCATTTTGTCTTAGTTGTTTAGTTGTTTTGAATTCAACAATATTTTTTGATATTGATAAAATTTTTGCTTCCCATTCTCCATTTTTATTAAATAAAGAAAAAACTTCATTTTCTTTTACTCTCATTACTTTGTTTAGATAATGAGATTGGGACTTATCTAATTTATCAATCATGTCCGCCGATAATGACGCTGAAAAAAATAATCTAATATTACTCATTTGTGTTAAGTTAGTTTATGAAAAATATTAAAGCAATAATTTTTGATGCTTATGGTACATTGTTTGATGTTAATTCAGCTGCTGAAAAATGTAAGGACAAAATCGGGGATAAGTGGGAAGGTTTTGCAAACTTTTGGAGAACTACACAGTTAGAATATACCTGGCTTAGAAGTTTAATGAAAAGACATAAAGATTTTTGGCAAGTAACTGAAGACAGTTTAGATAAATCTATGAAAGTCTTTAACATAGACCCAACAATGAAAAATGAATTGTTGAATTTATATAAAGTTCTTTCACCTTTTGAGGAAGTTCCAAAAACTCTAAAAACATTAAAAGAAAAAAATTTTAAATTAGCTATACTTTCAAATGGAACTCCTTCTCTATTAAATGAACTAGTCAAGAGTAATAATTTAGATTATTTATTTGATGATATTTTTTCTATTGAAGAAGTTGGAATATATAAACCTAACTCCAAAGTTTACGATATTCCAGTAAAAAAATACCATATGAAAAAAAATGAAATTGCTTTTTTAAGTGCAAATACTTGGGATGTCTCTGGTGGAGGAAATTATGGTTATAGCGCAATTTGGGTGAATAGAAATAAAAATATTTTTGATAATTTAGATTATAAGCCCAATTTTGAAATTAAAGATTTATCAGAGTTAGAAGGTATAATTTGAAGCGATCATTTGGCTAGTATTAGAAAATAGATAATTAAGATAATTTGAAATAAAAAGGAGAAATATGAGTGAAAAAAAAGATGTATCTTTTGAAATATATTCTGACTCTGAAAAGATGTTGGAACAAATAGCTGACAAATATGACCTTCCAGATCAATCGAAAGCTTTGAGATGCCTTTTAGATTATGTCGAGGAAAAAGAGTCTGATTGGGATGAAATATTTGCCACTATTAGATGTAACAGATGTGGATAATAGTATTGAATAATTTATTAAGACAGCTATTTAAATTATATGAAAATTGAAGTTAAGAAAATAATTGAACCAATTTCAGCTTCAGATGGAGCAGGAGTAAAATTAAAAAGAAGCATAGGTGTTGAGCCAAATTATTTTGATCCTTTTTTAATGTTAGATGAATTTGGTTCTGAAAACCCTGATGACTATGTAGCTGGTTTTCCTCCCCATCCACACAGAGGAATTGAAACGGTAACTTATATGCTTGCTGGTGATTTTGAACATAAAGATAGCACAGGAGGTGAAGGTAAAATGACTGCTGGAGATGTCCAATGGATGAAAACTGGAAGTGGTATCATTCATTCTGAAATGCCTGCTATGAAAGAAGGAAAACTTCACGGTTTTCAGTTATGGATCAATATGCCCGCTAAATTAAAAATGAGTAAACCAGAATATATTTATATTGATGCTGATAAAATGAATGTTCACAAAGATAACGATAAAAAAATAAAAGTTATTGCTGGTAAATTTGAAAAAGCGGAAGGCCCTGTAAAAAATCATAATGTCGAACCAGTTTATTTTGACGTAGAACTAAATAAAGATAAGGAATTTAATTTTAAATTACCTTCTTCTCACAATTCATTTATTTATTTAATTAATGGAGAGATAAGTATTGGTGAAAAAAAACATGATAATGTGAAAGATAGTACTCTAATACTTTTATTAAGAGGTGAAGAATTAAAAGTAAAGGCTAAATCAAATGCTAAATTTTTATTAATTTCAGGAAAACCTATTAATGAAGAAATAGCTAGAGGCGGGCCATTTGTGATGAATACCAAAACTGAGATCTTGCAGGCAGTGCAGGATTATCATAATGGTACATTTGTAAAATGAAAGCAGTAACTATTTCAAAAAATGGTGGCCCAGAAGTTTTGGAAATTAAAGATATACAGCTTGAAAATCCAAAATCTGGTGAAGTTTTAATTAAGAATGAAGCTATCGGTTTAAATTATATAGATACTTATCACAGATCTGGTCTCTACCCTGTTGATTTGCCATCTGGAATTGGAATTGAAGGCGCAGGCATAATTGAAAAAATTGGACCAGATGTAAAAAACTTTAGTATTGGGGATAAGGTTGCTTATGCTTCAATGCCTATTGGCTCATATTCAACTCACAGAATTTTCCCAACAAAAAAATTAGTCAAAGTTCCAAATGAAATTGAATTAGAAAATGTAGCAACTTTAATGACTAAAGGATTTACTGTTTTTTATCTTCTTCACAAAACTTATCCAGTTAAATCAGGTGAAACTATTTTATTTCATGCGGCTGCAGGTGGTGTTGGCCAAATATTTTGCCAATGGGCGAAAAGTTTAGGATGTAAAGTAATAGGAACAGTTGGTTCTGATGAAAAAACTGAAGTTGCAAAAGCTAACGGTTGTGATCACGTCATTAATTATTCAAAAGAAAATTTTGCAGAAAAAGTAAAAGAAATTACAGATGGCGTTGGTGTACCAGTTGTTTATGATGGTGTTGGTAAAAAAACATTTGATGGCTCGATTGAATGTTTAAAAGTAAGAGGCATGATGGTCTCTTTTGGAAATGCATCTGGCCCATTAGACCCCTGTAATGTAACAAAATCTCTTGCACCAAAAGGTTTATATTTAACTAGACCAAGTATTGCCCATTACACCTCTACTAAAGAGGAACTTGATGAAGCTTCAAAAAAAGTTTTTGATATGTTTATTAAAAAGAAATTTACACTTAATATTTTCAAAAAATATTCTTTGGATGAAATTGTTAAAGCTCATCAAGATTTAGAAAATAGAAAAATATTAGGACCTGCAGTTATAATTCCTTAATCAACTTTAACATCCATATCAGACATATGAAGTCTTAGAGCGTTTGTTGAAATATGAATTTCCCTAATAAAAAATATTATTGAAACAATCATAGATAAGCAACAAGAACCAAAGATTAATCTAGCTACAAAAATTTCACTTAAGTAGAGACCAAGTACAGTGAGCATATTAAACAAAAAACCAAAAGCTCCAAACATTATCGACCATCTTAATAATGTTATCCTTCCACTTAAATTAATAAATTGTTTTTTCCACTCTGGTGGAACATGTTTTTCATAAACATGTTCATCATGGAGTTCTCGAATTAGCTTACTCAATGAATGAAATCGATTACTATATATATTCATTAACAAGGGAATAGCTGGAAACATTAACGCAGTAACTGTGTAATCTATATTCATACGAATCAGTTTGATTATCAATCTTGCCTTTGTTATTTACAAGTAAATTTTATGAACCAATTAAACTTATTTATAGAACTTACCAGACTTGAAAGACCCATAGGTTACATGTTGTTATTTTGGCCTTGTGCATGGGGTTTAACCCTAGCTTATGATTTTGACAATAATTATAATTTATATTTTTTTTACTTACTTTTATTTTTTTTGGGATCAGTATTTATGAGATCTGCAGGTTGTATAATTAATGATATCGCAGATAAAGAATTTGATAAAAAAGTTTCCAGAACAAAAAATAGACCAATAGCATCAGGTAAAATATCTATTATACTAGGATTACTTTATGCTACAATTTTATGCTTAAGTGCTCTAATAGTTTTAATTAATTTTAATAAGCTTACTATTATTTTGGCATTTTGCTCAATGCCACTTGCATTTACATATCCATTAATGAAAAGGTTTACTTACTGGCCACAATTATTTTTAGGTATAACATTTAATTATGGTTTAATTTTAGGTTGGACATCAATTGAGAATGAGATCAACATAATACCAATTATTTTGTATTTTGGAGCCATATTTTGGACACTTGGATACGACACTGTATATGGATATCAAGATATTACTGATGATGAAATAATAGGAGTTAAGTCTACATCAATTAAATTTAAAAATAACCCAAAAAAATTTCTATTTATATGTTACTCAATTACAATTTTATCATATTTATTGCTAGGTCAATTTATGTATTTTAATTTTCTTTTTTATGTAGGGGCAATAGTTATGATTGCACACTTGTTTTTTTATCAAATAAAAAAGTTTGACTCTAAAAATGTTAATGGTTGTCTAAGTATTTTTAAAAGTAATAATCTATTTGGTTTTATTGTTTTAATTTTCATAATTTTAGGAAAACTAAATATATGAAAACAAGCTTTATAATTAAAAGATTATACAAAGATTATTCAAAAAGATTTTTAAATAAGATATTTTTTGCTGCTTTCTTCTCAATAATGGTTGCTGCAAGCACTTCTGGAATCGCTTGGTTACTAGATCCGGCAATTAAAAAAATTTTTATTGATAAAGATGAAACTTTAATATTCTTAATACCTGCTTTTATAATCATTACATTTGCCACAAAAGGAATATCTCTCTATCTTGCAAAATCAACAATGATTAAAGTTGGTGAAGAAATAAAAAAAATACTTCAATTTGATATGGTTTCTTCGTTAATCAAAGCTGACACCAAACTGATAGATGCAAAACATTCTGGAAAATTTATCTCTAACCTAACATTTGATGTAACACATATTACTAATATGTTGAGTGATGCTATTTTAGCTCTTTTTAAAGATAGCTTAACATTAATAGGTCTTTTGGTAGTTATGTTTTATCAAAACTGGAAGCTATCTTTAATATCAATAGTAATGATACCTCTAGCAAGTATAGCAGCAAAAACTTTGGGGAAAAGAATAAGTAAAGTTGCAACAGAGGCTCAAGAGAGATCTGGTTTTTTAAATTCTTACTTAATTGAATTATTTAAAAATCATAAATTAATTAAAATTTTTCAAAAAGAATATTATGAAATAAACCGTTCTGATAAACATTTAGAAATCTTGAAAGATAAAAATGCTAAAATTAGAACAGTATATGTAAGAGTTTCACCTATAATGGAAACTTTTACAGGTATCATGATAGCAATACTCATTTTCTACTCTGGTAAATTGATTATCAGTGATGAGATAGATATAAATAATTTTTTTTCTTTCCTTGCTGCAATGATGTTGGCTTATCAACCTGTTAGATCTTTAGCCACTATCAATATGGCAGTTAATCAAGGACTTTCAGCTGCTCGTAGAATTTTACCAATTATAGACAACATAAATGAGATAAAAGACGATCAAGATGCGAGTGAGCTGACAATAAAAAATTCAGATATTACTTTTGAAAATGTTTCATTCAAATATGATGAAAATAACGATGTTGTATTAAATAATATCAACCTGAATATCAAAGGTGGAAAAATGTCAGCTTTAGTTGGGCATAGTGGTTCTGGAAAATCAACTATTTTAAATTTAATACCTAGATTTTATAACGTAAAATCTGGTGATATTAAAATTGATGCTCAATCTATTTATAAAACTAAAATTAAATCTCTAAGAAAACAAATTTCTTTAGTAAGCCAAGATACAACTTTATTTGATGACACTATAAGAAATAACATTGCCTATGCAAACATGGATGCTAACGAAAATGATATTAAAGAAGCAGCAAGACTCTCCTATTGTGAGGAATTTATTAACGAGCTTCCAAATAAATACGAGACAATTATTGGGGAAAACGGTATCAGGCTATCTGGCGGTGAAAAACAAAGAATATCAATAGCAAGAGCTATGTTAAAGAAAACTCCTATCATTTTACTTGATGAGGCAACTTCATCTTTAGATTCAGAGACAGAAGAAAAAATACAAAATGCCATAAATATTCTAACTAAGAATAAAACTACAATTGTGATAGCCCATAGGCTGTCAACAATACTTAATTCAGACAAAATATTTGTTATTGAAAAAGGAGAAGTTTTAGCTTCTGGTAAACACGATGAGTTGTTAAATATTTCAAGTCAATACAAAAGTTTTTATGAAAAACAAATTAGAAAAGGATAATGTTTTTTATTTATCAAATTTTTATCTTAATAATTATATTTTTTTCTCCCTTAATAATCTTAATAAGATTGCTTAAAAATAAAGAGCACAAGAAAAGATTTATAGAAAAATTTTGTTATTTCACAAAAAAAAGAAATAAGGGTAATCTTGTTTGGTTTCATGCAGCAAGTGTTGGTGAGTTAATGAGTATAATACCTTTGATATATGAGGTTGAAAAAAATAAAAAAGTAAACAATATTTTAGTAACCACATCAACATTAAGTTCTGCAAAAATATTTAATAACTATAAATTTAAAAAAGTTGTTCACCAATTTTTTCCCATAGATTTTTTTTATTTCACATCAAAGTTTATTAGATATTGGAAACCCAACATGGCTATTTTTATTGACTCAGAAATATGGCCTTGCATTTTTAAAGATCTTAAAAAAAACTCTATTCCACTACTTTTAATGAACGCCAGAATAACCTCAAAATCATTTTCTAGATGGAATTTCTTTAATAAATTTTCAAGAAATATTTTTTATAATATTGAGTCAGCTTTTCCACAAAATTCAGATACTGAAAAATATTTAAAAAGATTAAAAGTTAAAAAAATAAATAAGATTGGAAACCTTAAATTTTGTGAAACCAAAAACCAAAAAACAATTAATTTAGAAAAAACTTTTTTAAAATCAATAAAGAAGAGGATAATTTTTTGTGCTTCAAGTACTCATCCTAAAGAAGAAAATGAAATTGCTCAAACTCATTTAGCTTTAAAAAAAAAATATAAAAGTTTATTAACTATTATTGTTCCGAGGCATACTGATAGAGTAAAAGAAATTTACGATCAGCTTGTATCACTAAATCTTAAAACTATAATTAGAACATCTAATAAAAAGATTCTTAATGATACAGATATATATTTAGTTAATACATATGGAGAAACAAAGAAATTTTTTAATATATCAAAAATTGTGTTTATGGGTGGTTCGATAATAAATCATGGTGGCCAAAATCCTATTGAACCAGCAAGATTTGGTTTAAACATTTTGCATGGACCCAACGTTCAAAATTTTAGAGATATTTACCACTTATTTAAAAAATTAAAGATCGCTCATAAATTTATTAATACCAAACAGTTGATAAATATATCTGATAAACTTTTAAAGAGAAAAAAAAATAAAAAACTTAATTTAACAAAAATGGGAAATTTAATACTTAAAAAAAGTGTAATTGAAATTAATAAAGTACTTAATAATGAACTTAAAAAAACCTAAATTTTGGGATTACAAAAAACCTAATTTTATCTCCAATTTATTATTCCCATTATCAAAATTAGTTGAAGTAAAATCAGATTTGATCAAATGCAAAAAAACAAAATTTAATGATATTAAAACTATATGCGTTGGTAATATATATTTAGGTGGTACAGGCAAAACTTCATTCGCTATAGAACTTAAAAAAATACTTGATAAACAAAATATAAAAAGTTGTTTTATAAGAAAGAAATACTCAAACCAAATAGATGAAAGAAGATTATTAGAAAAATTTGGTAAGACATTTGTCAGTGAATCGCGGATAAAAGCCTTAGAAGATGCGATTTCTGAAAATTATTCAGTTGCAATCTTTGATGATGGTCTGCAAGATAAGAATATTACCTACGATATTTCTTTTGTTTGTTTTAATAAAAAAAATTTTATTGGAAATGGCAGACTAATTCCAGCTGGTCCTTTAAGAGAGTCTTTAAGTAAAGTTGAAAAATATAAGAATATTTTTTTTAGTGGTAATGATGAAAATGATAAAAATTTAAAAGAAATATTAAGTAAAAAATGTTCAAACTTAAATTTTTTTGACTCTAAATATAAATTATTAAATCTAGATAAATTTGATTTAGATAATAAGTATGTTGTATTTTCAGGAATAGGAAATCATCAAACATTTATTGATATGTTAAAAAAGAATAATTTTCAAATTATTAAAGATTTTGAATTTAGCGATCATTATAACTATGTTCAAAAAGATATAGATAGAATAACAAAATTTGCTTTAGAAAGTAATGCTGAAATTTTAACTACTGAAAAAGATTATTTGAGACTAAATGAAAAGCTTCAATCAGGAATAAACTTTACAAAAATAAATCTTGAAATTTCACAAATAGAAAAGTTAGAAAAAACAATTGTAGAACTAGTATAAATGAAAATAATTAAATTTGTCAGATATCTTTTAGAATTTATAATAATAATATTTTTTTTTATTCTTTTTAAAATTTTAGGCATAAGAATATCTACTTTTATATCAGGAAAAATATTTAGTTTTTTAGGACCATTATTTAGATCAAAAAAAACTATTTCAAAAAACTTAATAAAGGCATTCCCAAAAATTTCAGACAAAGAAATTAAAGTTAATATGAATCAAATGTGGAATTATTACGGGAAAATTTTTGCGGAATATCCTTATTTGAAAAATTTTAGAAAAAAGGATCTAGGAAATAATATTCAAATTATAGGTGAAGACATATTGGAAGAGATTAAAAATAAAAATGAAAAGGTGATATTTATTTCAGGTCATTTTGATAATTTTGAATTAATGGCGATGTCTTTAGAAAAAAAAGGTATTAATCTCGCTGCTATTTATAGACCTTTAAATAATTATCTAATGAATAAGATAATGGAATATTTAAGAAAAAAATACATTTGTAAAAATCAAATCAAAAAAGGTAGATCAAGTGTACGTGATTTACTGAATTTATTTAAAAATGGATCTTCAATAGCTTTGATGATTGATCAAAGAGTGAGTGAGGGTTTAAAATTAGATTTTTTTCATAAAGAAGCTTACACAACTACAATACCTGCACAATTTGTGAAGAAATTTAATTGCCGAGTTATACCAATACACATTGAAAGAGATAAAGAGATTAATTTTAAATTAACTATTTTTAAACCCTTAAAATTTAACGAAAATGATAGTTTAAAAAAAATTACCCAAGAATTAAATATTTGGCTTGAAAAAATGATTAAAAGTAATCCAAAAAAATGGATTTGGTCTCATGATAGGTGGAAATAATTTAATTTTTTTCTCTTTTTTTTGCAGCTTCAACATATGAATAATAAGGCTCTTGAAGGTCAACATTCCAATATTGTAATTCATCAAGCTTAATAGGCTTACCAGAGATTGCGCAGATAACATGATCTCCGTTTTCTAAAATTTGAAAATTATTAGGCAAATATTTTATTTTAGCTAATTTTTTATACATTTTTAGTTTATATATATTTATACATGAATGTTGGAATAATAGGAAGTGGTGGTAGAGAAAACTCAATCTGTTTTGCTTTAAGTAAATCGGACAAAGTAGATAAAATATTTTGTATGCCTGGTAATGGAGGTACCGAAATTATCTCTAAAAACTTGATAATAGATATAAATAATTTTCAGGAAATTAAAAAAGCTGTTGAAAAAAATAACATTGATTTGCTTATTGTTGGTCCAGAAAAACCTCTAGTTGATGGAATCGTAGATTTTTTTGAAAATTCATCTGTTAAAGTATTTGGTCCCAATATGGCTGCTTCTCAATTAGAAGGGTCAAAAATTTTTACAAAAAATCTTTGTCAAAAATATAATATACCCACTGCAAATTTTGGAATTTTTGGAAATGCAATTGAGTCAAAAAAATTTATAGATAACTCAAGCTTTCCAATTGTAATTAAAGCCGACGGGTTAGCATCGGGAAAGGGAGTATATATTTCTGAAAATAAACATGAAGCATATATTGCAGTAGATGAAATTTTTAATGGAAAGTTTGGTCAGGCTAAAAATATTTTAATTGAGGAATTTTTGGTTGGTGAGGAAATGAGTTATTTTATAGTAACTGACGGAGAATCTATAAAAGCTTTTGAAACTGCTCAAGATCATAAAAGAGTAAATGAAGGTGACAAAGGTCAGAATACAGGAGGTATGGGTGCATATTCTCCATCAAGATTAATAAATAAAAGTTTAGAAAACAAAATAATTAATAAAATTATTAATCCAACACTAAAAGGTCTTAAAGATATGGATATTGAGTACAAAGGTTTCTTATACGCTGGTTTAATGATTAAAAATGAAGAACCCTATCTTATCGAGTATAATGTAAGAATGGGTGATCCTGAATGCCAAACTATTTTACCAAAATTAGAAACCGACTTAATGGAAATTTTTCTATCTTGTTTTGAAAAAAAACTTAACAAAATAAATATTCAATGGAATGAAAAAAAAAGTTTGAGTATTGTTTTGTGCTCTAAGGGTTATCCAAATGAATACAAAACAAAATTAATTATTGAAAATATTGAGAAAATCATTACAGATCAAAATAATTTTTGTTTTCATGCTGGTACTATATTTAAAGATAATAAAATATTTGCAGTAGGTGGAAGAGTTTTAAATTTTATATCAATGGCTAATAGTTTTTCAGAAGCAAGACAAAATATAATCAAAAATATAGATATTTTAAATTGGAAGAGTGGTTTTTACAGGAAAGATATTGGGCATAAAGTAATTGATGAATGAGAATAATATCTGGTCAATACAAGGGGAAGAAAATTTTAGAACCTTTAGATAAAAATACAAGGCCCTTAAAAGATTTAACAAAAGAGTCGATATTTAATATTATAAAACATTCTAATAAATTAAATTTTAATCTAAATAATTCTAATATTTTAGATTTATTCTCTGGAGTTGGCTCTTTTGGTTTAGAGGCCCTTTCAAGAAATGCAAATTTTGTTACTTTTGTTGAAAATTATTTCAGTGTAGTTAAAATTTTAAAAGAAAATATAAAAAATTTAAATTTAAACCAAAAAACTAAGATTATCGAAAAAGATATTTTAAGTAATTTCAATTTAGCCGAACTAAATCAAAAATATGATTTAATTTTTATAGACCCACCTTTTAAGGAAAAAAAAATTAAACATTTAATTTTGAATATTTATAAATCAGAAATTTTAAATTTAAATGGGATTATAATAATACATAGAAACAGAAAATGGGATGACGTTTTTCCAATTGAATTAAATATTTTAGAAAAAAAAACTTATGGTGTTTCTCAAATATTTTTTTGTAACTTTGTTTAACTAAATAATCTTTTTGTTTCCTTTTTGATTAGTTCAACTGAAGGTTGGTCAAATGGATTTACATCAAGAGCTCTTCCCAACAATATTGTTTCCAATATAAAATAACAGAATAATTCACCCAAGGTTTGTTCATTTCTTTTTTTTATTTCAAAACTTCGAAATGGAATTTTTTTTGATTTAAAAACGTTTTCAGTAGCAATTTTTTGTTTAAAAATTATTTCATTAACATTACTAGAACCTAAATATTTATGATTAGCCAAAAGTTTTTTTTTATTAAGTTTAATTGAACTTTTTTCTTTGCAGTAAAAAAAAGTGAAGAAATTATTTTTAAAACCATCAAGATAAAGCTGCATAACACTGTGATTATCTTTAGGCATAGTAGAAATTATTGGTAAAATACCCTTTCCTTTTTTTCCTAAACTTTCAGCAACTAATTGCTGATACCAATTGAATAAGTAATGAGATTTAGCGTCATAATTTAAAATAATAGAATTAAATTTTTTCTTTTTTAGAAAATAAAAAATTGAATTTGTGTTTTGTACTAAATTATTCAAAAAAATTTTGTTCTTAATTAAATTATCTAATTGTCTAAATTTATTTGGATTAAGCCCCATTAATTCAGCTGGTAACATTCCAACTTCTGATAAAACTGAATATCTTCCACCAATAAAATTGTTATGATGAATTATTTCAGCTTTCAGCTGATTTGCTAGAACAAAAAGATAATTCATCTTGTTCTCAGTTAAAAATATATTTTTATCTTTTTTTTTTATGTATATGTTCGCATTGGAAATTGTTTCTAAAGTATCTCCTGATTTTGAAATTACCAAATTAGTAAAATTTCCCTTATTAGCGTCATCTTTTAAATTATCTAAATTATCAATAAAAACAAATTTCTTTTTAATTTTATCTTTTAAAAAGTTATAGATTGTTTGAGACCCTAGAACAGATCCACCCATTCCAATTAGTCTAACATTGTTTTTTTTACTAAAATTTTTTATCTTTTGAAAATTATAATTATTACGATAATTTTTTGACATTGATTTAAATAAATGACTCTTTTCCTTTAGAATTAGTTGAAGTTTCTTTTTAATCTTATTTTCAGCTTTCATTCTTGAAAAACTTCTTAATAAGATATTCTTTGTTAACATCAATTTGTTTTAATTTTTTCTATTATAGATTTTTGAAAAGATTTATTAGTTTGAGTTTTACTTTTTTGATTATTAGAATTTTTTTCTAAAACTTTTTTCAAATCAAAATCTTGACTTTTTTCATTTTGATTTGAATTATTTTCTGGCAATGGTAGTTTTGAATAATCTGGGGGCATCACGAGTGGACTTTTTTTATTAATTAAAAATTCTTCTGCACTTTTTGACTTTTTATTTCCCTCCAATCCATCTCTTAACGATTGACAACCACTCATTCCAATTAAAATAACTGATAAGTAAATTGATATTTTAAAAATTTTTTTCATCTCTTTTCTTTTCTAAAAAAACTTCATCATAAATAAGGCACAGAATCCCCAAAGTGATGAATATATCTGCAATATTAAATATAAACCAATGAAAATTATTGTAATGCAGGTCTATAAAATCAGGCACTGCTGAAAATTTTATCCTATCATACAAATTGCCTATTGAACCTCCAAACACCATTGCAAAAAAATACCCAGAGTAATTTTTATTCTTAAATGCCAAAAATAGTATTATTAATGAAATAATACCAATTAAGCCTGAAATCAAATTGTAAATTAATTGATTCCCAAAATTTAATAATCCAAATGCAATTCCTTTATTCCAAATGAAATTGATATTTATAAACTTAATTAAATATATTTCATTGAATTGAGTTTCATTAAAAAGATTTATTATATAAGTTTTTGAAACCCTATCTAATATAAAAATTATTAAAATAATTGATAATTTAAGAAAAATAATATTCTTAACAAATTTCATTTACTATATATTCTCAGAAGGATGTCTTAAGCACCCACCCTCTTGGATTTTCCAACAAACAGGACACTTGCTTCCTTTTGCTTTAATCGAATTTACTTTAATAGCATCTTGTTCATGTTGTAATATTTCTGCATGTGAAGTTATACAAAGTTCAGCAAAATCTATATTCTTTGAAATACCAAACAATTTTTTATTAATTCTTATTTCTAGACTTGCTTCTAAACTCGAACCAATTTCCTTATTTGCCCTTTTTTCCTCAATACTCATATTGCAAATATCTCTAATCTTAATTAGTTCCATCCATTTATTATTCAATTCTTCATTTATAAATTTTTTAGGAAAAGTTATAAATTTTTCTAAATGAATACTTTTTTCTTTTTTTGATACAAGCTGATAAATTTCTTCTGTAGTAAATGATAAAATTGGTGCAAACCACTTAAGTAAAGATTTCAAAATTATATTAAGTAAAAGTAATGATGATTTTCTTTTTTCAGAATTTTTTGGATCACAATACAATGTGTCTTTTCTTATGTCGAAATAAAATGCAGACAAGTCTACAGTACAAAAATTTAACAACTCTTTATAAAGATTGTGAAAATCATAATTCTTAAAATATTTGTTAAAATTTATATCTAAATTATATATTTTATGAAGCATATATTGCTCCAATTCAGGTAACTTTTTTATTTCAATTTTTTCTAAATCAATATCTGCGAAAGTGTCATTTAAATTGCCTAGTAAATATCTAAATGTATTTCTTATTTTTCTATATGATTCTGAATGTTGATCTAAGATTGAATAATCTATTCTTAAATCCTCTGCATAATTTGATGATGCTACCCAAATTCTTAATATATCTGCCCCATATTTTTTTAATATATCTTCAGGTGCAATTACGTTTCCAAGTGATTTAGACATTTTTAATCCTTTTCCATCGACAACAAAACCATGTGAAAGAATAGATTCAAATGGAGCCCTACCTCTTGTTCCACACGACTCTAACAAAGATGAATGAAACCAACCCCTGTGTTGATCTGATCCTTCAAGATACATTGAAGCTGGCCATTTTAAATCTTTCCTTTTTTCTAATACAAAAGAATGTGTTGAGCCGCTATCAAACCACACCTCTACAATATCGCTTAATTTTTCAAAATCTTGTGAATTATAATTTTTTCCTAAAAACTTTTGAGGGTCATCAGAAAACCAACAGTCTGAACCTTCTTTTTCATAAATATTTGCAATATTTTCAAATACCTCGTCGTCAACTAAAATTTGTTTGCTCTTTTTGTTTATAAAAATAGGTAATGGAACTCCCCAAACTCTTTGTCTGGACACACACCAGTCAGGACGTGTCTCAATCATTGATTTTAATCTCTCTTTACCTTTACTAGGATAGAAAGTTGTTTCATCTATTGCTTTCAAAGCTTTATTTCTAAGTTTATGGCTTTCCATAGAAATAAACCATTGGGGTGTTGCTCTGTGAACTAAGGGCGCTTTAGACCTCCAAGAATGTGGATAGGAATGTATAAGTTCCCCATTTTTTAAAAGCTTATTTTGCTCTTTAAGCTTTTCAATTACAATTGGGTTAGCTTTAAAAATATGAATGCCCTCAAACAATGGTACATTGTTAGTATACTTTCCATCTCCATCAACTGTTTCAATTGCTTTTATATCATTATTGAGACAAAGATTAAAATCATCAGGTCCATGGCTTGGTGCACAATGAACTATTCCTGTTCCTTGTTCAGTAGTCACAAAGCGTGCTTCTAACATTGGTACATCATAATCATAACCCAAATTTAAGAAAGGATGATTGCAAATAGTATTTTTAAATTCTTTGCCTTTAATTTTTTTTAAATTTCTATAACTTTTAATTTCACAATCATTAAGCACTGACTCTAATAAAGCCTCTGCAATAATAATTTTCTTATTTTTAAATTCGCCTTCATCATTAATTTGTATTAATAAGTAATCCAAACTTTCATTATAAGCTAAAGCTTTATTTGCAGGTATTGTCCAAGGAGTAGTGGTCCAAATAACAATACTACTATCTTTAATCTCTTTTATATTTGATGATTTAATAGGAAAGCATGCATATATGGTATCTGATCGATGGTCTTGATATTCTACCTCTGCGTCAGCTAAAGCTGTTTTTTCAACGGTCGACCATAAAACTGGTTTAAAACCTCTATATAAACTCCCCTCTTTTAAAAATTTTCCAAGTTCTCTTACAATTTGAGCTTCAGCTCCAAAACTCATTGTAGAATAATAATTTTCCCAATCACCTAAAACACCTAATCTTTTAAATTGATCTTTATGTATTTCAATCCACTTTTCTGCAAAAGATCTACACTCTTTTCTAAATTCAACAATTGGTACCTCATTTTTATTTTTTTTATTTTTTTTATATTGTTCTTCTATTTTCCATTCTATTGGAAGCCCATGACAATCCCACCCTGGTACGTAAACAGAGTCCTTTCCATCCATTTGATGAAATTTTACAATTATGTCTTTAAGAATTTTATTAAGGGCAGTTCCCATATGAATATTTCCATTCGCATAGGGAGGGCCATCATGAAGTACAAATTTTTCTTGACCCTTACTTGAATTTCTCAATTCTTTATAAAGTTCAATTTTTTCCCATAATTTAAGAATTTCAGGTTCTCTTATTGGTAAATTAGCTTTCATAGAAAAAGCTGTTTTTGGAAGGTTTATTTGATCTTTACTCATTTTGTTTTTTTTGCGCTTAATAAATCAATTTTAATTTGTCTTTGTAACTGCTTTACATTTCTAAATTTTTTTTCTTTTCTAATAAATTTTAAAAATTCAACTGTTAAATCTTTATTATATAGATTTCCAGAAAAATTAAATAAATGAACCTCTAATAAAATTTTTTTTTCATTAAATGTAGGTCGATAACCTAAATTTGCTATCCCTTTTACAGATTGATGACCATTGGCAGTCTTAGCTCTGACTGCATAAACACCTGGGCATGCCAAAACATAATTTTTTATGTCAATATTAGCAGTTGGAAAACCAATTTTTTTTCCTAATTGTTTTCCTTTCTGAACTTTTCCCTCTATTGACCAATATCTGTTTAAAAGTTTATTTACTTCTTTCAACTTACCTTTCTGTAGATAATTTCTAATAAGTGAGGAGGAAATAACTGTTCTTTTTATCAATAATGGCTTTGGTTTAATTATTTTATAATTAAATTTATTTTTTTCAAATTCAATTAATTGTTTGACATTACCTTCCCTTTTATTTCCAAATCTAAAATTATTGCTTACAAATATGAATTTTGCTTGAAGTTTTTTTTTTAGTATATTTTGTATAAAATTAATTGATTTAATTTTAGAAAATTTTTTATCAAATTTTTTAGTTATAACAAAATCAACATTTAACTTATTTAAAATATTTATTTTTTGTTTTTGACTAGATATTCTAAAATTTTTAATATTCTTATTAAAGTACATTTTTGGCATTGGTTCGAATGTCAAGACACCTATTTTTAAAGAATATTTTTTTTTATAATTTTTAGCTAAGGTAAATAATTTTTGGTGCCCCAAATGAAGCCCATCAAAATTTCCAATTAAGATAATTGACCCTTTATGCTCGGTTCTTATATCAAAATTATTATATAATTTTACAAGCTTTACCATTTTAACTCTGATTGAATATAGTTACAAATAGCTTCATACGACTTTGATGTTTTTTCAATTCCTTTTTCATGAATTTCATTTTTATGAATACCATTAGAAATTATAAGAGAGTCAAAATTTAAAAGATTTGCTCCTTTTATATCTGTATTAAGATTGTCACCAATTGATAAAATTTTTTTATTTTTATTATCAATTGATTGATTATAAACTTCTGGATAAGGTTTTCCAAAATAAATGACATCACCTCCCATTTTTTCAAAAACCATTGCAACTGATCCTGCACACAATTCTCGTTTATTTCCCCTATCCACAATTAAATCAGGGTTAGTACAAATCATCTTTTTTTCTAAATTTTCTTCAAGTAAACTCTTATAGTATTTTAAATCTTTATCATGATCGTCAAATAATCCAGTACATAATATATAATTACAATTTTTAATGTTATCTAATTTATTTTCTTTAAAATTAACAAACAAATCAAAGTCTCTTGGAGGACCTAAATGAAAAAAAGGTTTATCTGATAGATTTTTTTTTAAATAATTCAACGCAGCTTCACCAGAAGTAAAAACGTGATCTCTAATTTCTTTATCCATACCTAATTTTTCTAAAAAAGATTTTACAGAATGATTAGGTCTTGGTGCATTAGTGAGCAAAATATAATCTTTCTTTTTTTTAGATATTTCATTTAACACATTAATGGCTTCTTGATGGAGAGAAACTCCATTGTGAACCACTCCCCATAAATCCACATAAAATAACTCGTAATTATCTACAATTGAGCTAAAGCCATCTTTGTCTAAATTTTTAGTCATCAAATTAATCTATAAACCATAAAATCCCCAATTTCCCACCTTTTTTGACTAACTTATTTTGAACTATATCTTGAAATAGTAATGCCAATCTCTATATGAAGTCCATATTATAAAGGAGAATTTATGAAATTTAGACCATTACATGATCGAGTTTTAATTGAAGTTTTAGACAGCAGCGAAAAAACTGCTGGCGGAATAATAATACCTGATACAGCCCAAGAAAAACCTCAAGAAGGGAAAGTTGTAGCTGTCGGAGGTGGTGCAAAAACTGAAGATGGAAAAAAAATTCCAATGGATGTTAAAGTTGGAGATAAAGTTTTATTTGGCAAATGGTCAGGAACTGAAGTCAAAATTGATGGTAAGGAATACAGCATAATGAAAGAGTCGGACATTATGGGTATTTCAAGTAAATAATTTAATTTAAAGGAGAAAAAAAATGGCAAAAATTGTAAAGTTTGATGCTGAAGCAAGAGCAGCAATGATAAGAGGAGTAAACATCCTAGCTGATACAGTCAAAGTTACTTTGGGTCCAAAAGGTAGAAATGTGGTAATGGATAAATCTTATGGTGCCCCAAGAATAACTAAAGATGGTGTATCTGTTGCTAAAGAAATTGACCTGGAAGATAAATTTGAAAACATGGGTGCACAAATGGTTAAAGAAGTTGCAAGTAAAACCAATGACGAAGCTGGTGATGGAACTACTACAGCAACTATTTTGGCTCAAGCAATTGTAAGAGAGGGAGTAAAATATGTTACTGCAGGGATGAACCCTATGGATGTTAAAAGAGGTATTGACGCTGCTGTAGAAGTGGTAAAACAAAACCTTGTATCTTCTGCAAAAAAAGTAAAAGACAGCGATGAAATTGCACAAGTTGGAACTATTTCTGCAAATGGTGATAAAGAAATTGGAACAATGATTGCAAAAGCAATGCAAAAAGTAGGTAACGAAGGAGTTATCACAGTTGAAGAAAATAAAGGGATTGAAACTGAGCTAGATGTTGTTGAAGGTATGCAATTTGATAGAGGATATTTATCTCCATATTTTATAACTAATAGTGACAAGATGACAACTGAACTTGAAAATCCTTTTATACTTTTGCATGAAAAAAAATTAACGAACTTACAACCAATGGTTCCACTTTTAGAGGCTGTTGTTCAGGCTGGTAGACCATTAATGATAATTTCTGAAGATGTTGAAGGTGAGGCTTTAGCAACTTTAGTAGTTAATAAATTAAGAGGTGGACTAAAAGTTGTTGCTGTTAAAGCTCCAGGATTTGGTGATAGAAGAAAAGCAATGCTCGAAGATATTGCAATCCTTACTGGAGGCCAAGTTATTTCTGAAGACTTAGGAATTAAGCTTGAGAACGTAAAACTTGATGACCTTGGTTCTTGTAAGAAAATTAAAGTGGATAAAGACAATAGTACAATTGTGAATGGAAGTGGTAAAAAATCCGATATTGAAGCTAGATGCTCTTCAATTAAACAACAAGTTGAGGAAACAACTTCTGATTATGATAAAGAAAAACTTCAAGAAAGATTAGCAAAATTAGCTGGTGGAGTTGCAGTAATAAAAGTTGGTGGAGCTACTGAGGTTGAGGTTAAAGAGAGAAAAGATAGAGTTGAGGATGCTTTAAATGCAACTAGAGCTGCTGTTGAAGAAGGTATCGTTACAGGTGGTGGATGTGCGTTATTATATGCTGCTCAAGATCTTGATAAAGTTAAAGCTAAAGGTGAAGACCAAAAAGCTGGCGTAGATCTTGTAAGAAGAGCATTAGAAGCTCCTATCAGACAAATTACTAAAAACGCTGGAGTAGATGGTTCAGTTGTAGTTGGTAAATTATTAGAACAGAATAAAAAAACACATGGCTACGATGCACAAAATGAAGATTATTGCGATATGTTTGCAAAAGGTATTATTGATCCTGTAAAAGTTGTAAGAACTGCTCTTCAAGATGCAGCTTCTATTTCTGGATTATTAGTAACTACAGAGGCAATGATAGCTGATAAGCCAGAGGAAAAAGATTCTGGTGCACCTGCGATGCCTGGAGGAATGGGTGGAATGGGTGGAATGGGTGGAATGGGCGGAATGGGAATGTAATCCCCATCATACTCAAACAAAAATTCAAAAAGGGCAGTTATTACTGCCCTTTTTTTTTATACAATCTTTCAACTTCAACAATTAAATTTTCAAAAACATCATCCCATGAATTTAATTTTGTTTGTTTAATAATTTTTACTGAGGGGTACCAGTGATTATTGGTATTATCATTAAACCACGTCCAATAATTATTAATATTTAAAAGTAAAAAACTATTTATACCAAGTATACCAGCAAGATGATTAATTGAAGTATCTACAGAAATTACTAAATCTAGTTCTCTAATAACTTTAGATATTTCAAAAAGAGATTTGTCCCCAAAATCAAATATATTTGATGAAGATTTTGGATTAATTGGTCCTGATTTTTTGGATGTTTTAGATAGTTTATAAAAATTAAATTTTTTCATTTGTAGTAATTTATCAAATTTATCAAATGAAATTGACCTATATTTATCCATTGGATAATTGGGATTACCTGACCAAGCAAGACCAATATTAAACTTATCATTATCAATATATTTTTTTGAAATCTTTTTTTCTGGTAAAGATAACTTGTAAAATTTTATATCATTAGTCGTTGTAATGTTTAAAAGTTTTGGCAAGCTGCCTAGGGCAATTTGAAAATCAAAATTAATTTCATTTAGATTCTCGTAATCAATAACATTTATTTCTGTATCTAGATCAGATAAAATATCCTTTAGTTTTTTATCAACTACAAAAGTGACTTTTTTGGTAAATTTTAAAATATCTATTACAAATCTGGAAAAATTTATTGTGTCTCCAAGACCTTGTTCATCCCAAATTAGAATTTTTTTATTTTTAATTTCAGAAATATTATTAGGAGATTTTATATTCTCAAATTTTTTATTTGGATGATTTTCTCTATTCCATCTATCCTCATAAAATAAAAATCCATTTTTAAAGTCTTTTAGTTTTAAGGCACAAAGTGATTGCCTCCAAGATATGTCTGCAGATGTTGGATTTAAATTTTTACTCTTAATAAAATGATAATTGGCTTGATGAATTTTTCCCAATTCAAATAAAAGACAACCAATGTTATAATAAATTTTATAATCATTTTTATTTTCTCTAAGTTTTTTTTTATAAATCTTTAAAGCTTCTAAAAAATTACCTTTTTTTTTAAAGTTTGAGGCTAATAAATCTTGTATGGGATATCTAATATCTTTATTTTTCACTATCTGATTACAAACTTTAATTGATTGATCAAAACTTTCTTTGAAAAAAAAATTATAGGCTTCACCAAATAATATTTCTTTGTCTTTATTAAAGTTTTTATGCTTATTTAAAATTTCATCTAGCTTTTGGATTTGTTTAGTAACAATATAAACTTTAATTAAATTACTTATAACCGAAAGTCTCTGAGGAGCTAGGTCTAAACTCTCTAAAAAATTTTTTTCAGCTAACTCGTATTTTTCTTCATTAAAAAATTTTATTCCCTCTAAAAATCTTGATTTTGCTTGAATTAAAGAATCTGAATTCATATTTTAAACATTATTAAATTTTAAAAATTTTATTATTATTTATGTCAAAAAGATACAGCGGAAAATCCTTTAAAGATTCGAGTGTAAATAAAAAACCCAAACTAAGCTTGAAGGAAAAAAGAAAATTAAAAAGAGAAAAGGCAAAAAAAACAAAATAACGTCTATTTTTTTAGAAATTTCATATTTTTTACGTATTTTTAAAGTTTTCAAAAAAAAAAATTAATGTATAAGAGCCAGAATTTATGAGTAAAAATATTAGAAATATCACAATAATCGCACACGTCGATCACGGTAAAACGACACTGATAGATAATTTGATGAAACAAAGTGGCTCGTTTAGAGAAAATGAGGTTGTTGATGAAAGATTAATGGACTCTGGGGAGCTTGAAAAAGAGAGAGGAATTACAATTTTAGCTAAACCAGCCTCAATTAATTGGAAAGATTCAAGAATTAATATCATTGATACACCAGGTCACAGAGATTTTGCTGCTGAGGTAGAAAGAGTGCTTAGTATGGCTGATGGAGCTTTATTGTTAATAGATTCAGCAGAAGGTGTTATGCCACAAACAAAATTTGTGTTATCAAAAGCATTAAAACAAGGTTTAAAACCAATTGTTGTTATAAATAAATTAGATAAAGCAGACCAAAGAGCTAACGAAGTTTTGGATGAAACTTTTGACTTGTTTGTGAGCTTGGATGCCAACGAAGAACAACTAGATTTTCCAGTTCTATATGCAAGTGGAAGATCAGGTTGGGCAGATAAAGAGGTTGATGGTCCCAGAGAAAATTTAAATGCATTGCTAGATCAAATTATTGAACATGTAAAACCTGCAGATCTTGATAAATCAAAACCTTTTGCAATGTTATCAACATTGCTGTATGCAGACAATTTTTTGGGAAGAAGTCTGGTTGGAAGAATTACTCAAGGTACAGCTAAAGCTAATCAAGCTATCAAGGCTATAAATTTAAAAGGTGAAAAAATTGATGAGGGAAGACTTACAAAAATTTTTAGATATGAGGGTACAAAAAAAGTTCCAATTGAGGTAGGTGAAGCTGGTGATATAGTTGTTGTTGCAGGATTAGAAAAAGCAAATGTGGCTGATACTATATGTGATTTAGAAGTTAATGAACCAATCGCAGCTACTCCCATAGATCCCCCTACTATGTCAATTACTATAACAGTCAATACCTCCCCTTTAGCAGGTACTGAAGGTAAAAAACTTACAAGTACACAAATTAGGGATAGATTAATACAAGAAGCGCAAAATAATGTTGGTATTACATTTTCAGAAAATGATGGTAACGATTCTTTTGTAGTCAGTGGAAGAGGTGAATTAATGCTTGAGATCCTACTTACTCAAATGAGAAGAGAAGGTTTTGAGATGACCGTTAGTCCTCCAAAAGTTTTATATAGAAAAGATGAAAATGGAAATAAACTTGAGCCGATCGAGGAAATCACTATGGATCTTGACGAAGAATATTCATCAAAAATAATTGATTCAATGAATAGAAGAAAAGGTAAACTGATAGAATTAAAAGATACAGGTAAAAATAAAAAAAGATTAATTTTTCATGCTCCCACGAGAGGTTTAATGGGTTACACAAGCAGGTTTCTTACCCTTACAAAGGGAAATGGAGTTATTAATAGAATTTTTTATGATTACGGTAAATTTGAGGGTGAAATGGAGGGTAGAAGAAATGGTGCTTTGATTTCTATGGAACAAGGTAAGGCTGTTGCTTTTGCTATATTCAATTTACAGGCAAGAGGTGAAATGTTTGTAACACATAATGATCCTGTCTATCCAGGAATGATTGTTGGATTGTCTCCAAAACCAGGTGATATGATTATTAATGTCATGAAAGGAAAAAAACTTACAAATATGAGAACACAAGGTACTGATGAAAACGTGGTACTTACTCCAGTAAGAAAAATGTCAATAGCAGAGCAACTTAGTATGCTAAATACTGATGAGGCTTTAGAAATTACTCCTGATTCATGTAGGTTAAGAAAAGCTATTCTTGATCCTCACGAAAGAAAAAAAAGCGAAAAATCAGGCGCTGCAGCTTAATCAAATATCTTATCTACCAAATATAATCCTAAAGCAACACAAGGACCTATTCCAAAAGCAAATAATAAAGTTCCAATTCCAACAGTTCCTCCTAAGTACCAACCAACACTGACAACAGTAATTTCTAATGTTGCTCTGACAGCTGCTATAGGAAAATTCGATATTTTTTGTAACCCTATCATTAAGCCATCTCTAGGTCCTGCTCCTAGGTTTGAAACTAAATAAATGCCACCACCAATTCCAACAGTAATAACTGAAACTACAGCCAAGATTAGTTGATTAACATAATTAGATGGGGTTGGGACAAATTTAATACAAAGATCAATCATTAACGCAATTATTAGAGCATTGAATATAGTTCCCATACCTGGTTTTTGACCAAGAGGAATCCACAAAATTAAAACTGCAATACTAATTAGCAGTGTAATTGTTCCAATACTTAAATTAACATTAAGTGAAATACCTTGGGCTAAAACACTCCATGGAGAAGCGCCTGTAAAAGAAACAATCAATAAGCCTTCACCTAAACCAAATAATGTCAATCCAAAACATAAAAAAAAGAATGTAGAAAACTTAGGCTTGAAATTATAAGTCTTTTCTGAGCTCCAATTTACTTTCGGTATATTTTTAATTTTTAAAAACATTTTTTGATAAACTACTTCTATTATAGAAAAAGTCTATTATTGTAATCCTTAAATGAAAAAATTTTTAGTCATTATTATTATATTACTCACTACGAATGTTTTGGCACACATAGATCATTATAAAAAATACAATAAAATTGAGATGGATATTTTTAGAAATGGAGAATTAATTGGATACAACTATTATTTTTTTTCAAGAAAAGGTGATGAAACAATAATTACGAATCAAATAAAGTTTTCTGTAAAACTTTTAGGAGCTACTATTTTTCAAGTTGAGGGATATGGTGAAGAAAAATATCTTAAGGACCAATTAATTTCTTATAATTCTAAAACTTTACAAAATGACAAAGAAAAATTCGTTAATTTAGTTTTTAATAAAGATAAGAACAAATTTGATATTAAAGGTTCCTCTTATTCTGGAGAGGCATCTATAAATAATATTATTGGAAATTGGTGGAGCCATAAAATTTTGCAGACAGAAAGTCAAATTAGCCCAGTTTCAGGAAGTATAAAAGAACAAATTGTGACTTTTATGGGAAACGAAAAAATTGAACAGTATGGAAAAACTTTTGAAGTTGATCATTTCAAATTAAACTCAAAGGATATGTCGTTGCCAAAAGATAAGCGTCTTGATTTTGATATATGGTTGGACAAAAAAAGTTCTATGATTATTAGGGTATCATATTCTAGAATGGGAGATTGGGAATATCGTCTTAAAAGCTTGAAATAAATTTAATTATTTACCTGCAACAACCATTCCTTCAATCATCATAGTTGGTGAATTTGTTGAATACTCAAATTCTAAATCATCTGCCAAAGTTATGTTTTTAAACATATCTTTAAAATTTCCAGCAATTGTAATTTCATTAATAGGGTATTTGAATTCTCCATTTTCAACTAAAAAACCAGTTGCTCCCACAGAATAATCTCCAGTAATAATATTGCTCCCATGGCCAATGGTTTCCGTGACATAAAGACATTTTGAATTTGAGTTTAAAAGATCTTTATAAGAAATCTTACCATTATCGAAATAAAGATTACTTGTTCCTCCACACCTTCCATTAGATTTAAGATTTAACTTTTTTCCATTGTAGGTATCTATTAAATAATGTTTTAGAGTACCCTGCTCTACTAGTTTTAAGGTCTCTGTTTTAACTCCCTCAGAGTCAAAGCTCTGTGATCCTAAACCTTTTACTATATCAGGTTTATCAAAAATATTTATTGATCCTGAAAATATCTTTTGATCAATCATATCTTTTAAAAATGAAGTTCCTCTTGAAATTGCAGAAGATGATATTGCACTAGCAAAAGTACCTAATATTCCTTTTGCGATTCTTTTATCAAAAATTATAGCAATTTTTTCACTACCAATTTTTTTTGGACTTAATTTTCTTATAGTGTGTTCAGCAGCTGCTTTTCCTAGTTCTTCTGGGTTTTTGATATCATCTAAGTGACATTTGAGGGTATATTCATAATCTCTTTCCATACTTTTATCATCTTTAGCAACAGCAACGCTAGATGCTACGAATGATGAAGTTTTAAAGCCTTTACAAAAACCATCACTATTAGCTAAAATAAAATTTGATTTGTCTTCAGTAAAACTAGACTCAGTATTTACAATTTTTTTATCAATTGAAGCAGAAGCTTCTAATCTTGATAAATATTTTATCTTATCATCATTCTCAATATGATTGTCATCATATAAATTTAACTCTTTAATTTCTTTAGCAAGCAAATTTTTATCGGGAAGCGCATTGAATTCATCTTCAGGAGTATTTTTTGTGGTTTCAATACATTTTTCAATCAATATATTAAGGTTTTCTTGCAATAAATTTGATGAAGATATTGAAGATTTTTTTTTTCCTATATAAGTAGTAATATCTACACCTAGGTTGTCTGATCTATTAGACTCATCTAGCTTTTTATTTCTAAAATTTACAGTTTCTGAAATTGAGCTGCCCACATTTACGCTTGCATCTGTAGCTCCTAATTTTTTTGCAAGTTCTAAACAATAAGAGGCCTTTTTTTCTAAAAATTCTTGATCTTTAACCATTTATAGTTTTGTGCCACCAACTGTCATCTTATTAATTAATATTGAAGGTTGAGCAACCCCAACTGGAACACCCTGTCCAGCTTTACCACAAGTTCCAATACCAGGATCTAACATCATATCATTCCCTACCATTGAAACTTCTTTTAGAATCGAGGGACCGTCGCCTATTAGTGTTGCCCCTTTTATGGGAGACCCAATTTTACCATTAATTATTTCATAGGCCTCTGTACAGTTGAAAACAAATTTCCCAGAAGTAATATCAACTTGTCCACCACCGAAGCTGACAGCAAAAATACCTTTGTCTACAGATTTTATCATTTCATCCTGAGTTTGTTTGCCACTTAACATCATTGTATTTCTCATCCTTGGTAAAACAATATGTCTAAAGTTTTCTCTCCTACCGCTTCCAGTTGATCTTGTTTTCATTAAACGCGCATTTAATCTATCCTGCATGAAGTTTTTTAAAATTCCATTTTCAATTAATACTGTTTTTTCAGTGGGAGTTCCTTCATCATCGATTGTAAGACTTCCCCTTCTATTATCTAAAGTACCATCGTCAACTATGGTAACTCCTTCGCTTGCAACTTTCTGTCCCATCAAATTATGAAAGGCAGAAGTTTTTTTTCTATTAAAATCACCCTCTAAACCATGTCCCACTGCCTCATGAATTAGAATTGCAGGCCATCCTGGACCTAAAACAACTTTCATTTCTCCTGCTGGTGCTGGTTTACTTTCTAAATTTACAGAAGCTATTCTAAGAGCCTCATCACAAACATTTTTCCAGTTACCCTCTTTTAAATAATTTTCGTATGATTGTCTCCCACCAATTCCATAAACACCAGTTTCTTTCCTTCCATTTTTTTCGAGCATAACAGATACATTGAACCTAACTAAAGGTCGAACATCCGTGAGTGTCTCTCCGCCTGATCTTATTATTTCTATAGATTTTTGTTCTCCACTAAAATTAGCAGTAACTTGCTTAATATTATCATTTTTAGATCTAAGATAATTATTTACTTGATTTAATATTTCAATTTTTTCATTGAGTGTTTTTTGCTCAATTGGATTAATATTTTGGTAATATTTTTTATTAGATTTAGGAATAGAATAATTATAGGTGCCTTTAGCAGACTTAAGAGTAGATTTTAAATTGTTTGAAGATTGTTTTAATGAATTTTTAGATATTTCATTTGAGTGAGAATATGCAACTACTTCCCCTGACACTGCTCTAAATCCAAAGCCCAAGTCTGAACTATAACTTGAGTTTTTAATCTTATTATCATCTAATAAAATTGACTCTGATTTGGAATTTTCTAAATATAGTTCACCATCATCACATTTCTTAAGAGTATCAGAAATTATTTTATCTGCTTCATTTCGGGACAAATCAGATTTTTCAAAAAAATTAGTCATTATGCAAATATTTAGGTTGTTTCAGATATTTTTCAACTAGAGTATTTTACGCATGTACATGGAGCCATATAATTAGTAATTGTTACCAATTATGAAAGTTTATTTTAATAATTCCTGTAAAATTTGTAAGGCAGAGATTGATTTATATAAGAAAGAAAAAATTAAAGAGATTGATTGGGTGGATATAACCAACAATGATTCAGCCAAAAAAGAGACAAATAAAGACAACAAAGAACTTTTGAGAAGACTACATGTAAAAGAGGGTGAAAAGGTTACACAAGGTGCAGCAGCATTTCTTTTATTATGGAAAAAAATGCCAAAATATAAGTTCCTTTATAATTTTTTCAAATTACCGATAATTTTTAATTTATTTCATTTTGGATATGAAATAGTTGCTTTTTTTCTTTATTTAAAAAATAAGAAACAACTTAAAAGTTAATTAAAAAAAAACAAAAGAAATTTACTTAATAAAGACATTGAAGATATAAACATTATAAGAATTACCGCATACATTATTAAAATTATTTTATTTTTTTTTCTTCTAAGTCTTACAAAATCTTTATCATCTAAATCAGAGATATCTCTTTCTCCAATTACTGGATAATCATAACTAAATCTCCAGGTACTATTTCCTAACCTTGAGTCTAAATTATTGTAGTATGTAATCCATGCAAGAACATATTTTAAAATTATAAAGAGACCAATAAGGAAAGCTGTGCCTAAAACCATTTTTAATAATATACAATAAATATAAAATATTTAATTATTATTTTTTGCTCTTTCTCTAGCAATAAGTTGTGTTAATGAGTCAACCATTGTGTCCGAAGCCTTAAAAATATCAACATTTCTAAATTCATGAGATAGATTTTTTTCTGGATTTGTTTTATCTTCAATTACAATACCTTCATCAGGTGAATTATTTTTTATATATATTAGTAATAACCACTCTTCATCTTGAGACTCGTCCCATTTTATAAAAATTTCTCCAGTTTCAAATCTTCTATCTATACAGCGAAAAATAGACATGTTTCTAGTTATATGTCTTTTGTTGAGTTGAAATACTAAGCTACTCGCACTTCTATAAAAGCTCTCTAATGCAAACTCAATTTTCTGTCTTGCTAAAGTATATTCTTTCTCTTTGACTAATAAAGTCTCTCTATCCTCATCACCTTGAAGTTTGACTCCAAGAGCTTCTACTCTCTCTCTAATTTTTTGATCTCTTATAATTTGATATTTTTGTTTAAGTTTATCTATTCTTTCTTGAAGTCCAGTGTAGTCTTCTCTTTTTTCTCTTAACGAAATTTTTTCTAGTCTTTCTAGCTCCTTTACCTCTCTAATTCTAAATTTTTCAATTTGTTTATCTAATCTTAATTGTTTTAAAAATTGTCTTTGTTTTTCGGCTTGTTCGATCCTTAAGAGTGCTTGTTCCTTTCTTAAAAATAATTTTATATCCTTTGTTCTTTGTTTTTCTAATCTAGCTTCATCTTTTAAAGCTTGTTCTTTTAATTTAACCCTTAATTCTTCTTCTTCTTTTTTTTGTTTTTCAATTAATATTTTTTCTTTTCTTTCATTTTCAATTTTTTCTATCTTAAGTTTTCTTTTTTCATCATCTTTTATGATTTTATAATTAGAAATTGTTTCAGAAATTTTATCAAAAAATCTCTGAATATATTTCTCTAAACTAAAATTAAATTTAAAGTTAAAATCAGGTTTTAATGAAAGCTGTAATTTAACTAATTTAAGTACCAAGCTTTCGTCTTGAACAGTCTTTTTACTAGAAAAACTTGTTTTTCTGGGGTTATTTCTTAATTTTCTTTTATTTGAAATCTTAAATTTCGTTTTGGAATTTTTTTTTCTTTTTTTGATGAACTTTTTTGTTCTTCTTAAACGATTAAATTTTTTTATTTTTTTTTTAATCTTCTTATTTTTTTTTGATTTTTTTTGTTTTTTTTTCATTTTTAAAAGAAATTCAACTCTATCAATAATTTATTGATAAATATAGTCTCGAGTAACAGGAGTTGAGGTATAGTTTTTTGTAAGTTGAAATTGATATACAACTTGGTCGCCCCACTTGAATGCCATTTCACAACCAGCGAGATAAAACTCCCACATTCTAAAAAATTTTTCATCAAACATTTCAATAATTTTTTCTTTATTTTTAATGCAATTTTCTTTCCAATTTCTAAGAGTGTGTGAGTAATGAAGCCTTAATACCTCAATATCTGTGACTATTAGGCCCGCTTTTTCTATCGGGGTAGTGACTTCACTTAAACTAGGTGTGTAGCCTCCAGGAAAAATATATTTTGTAATCCAAGGGTGTGGGTCTCTTGGTGGATTAACTGATCCGATAGTATGTATTAATGAAATTCCATCATTATTGAGTAAATTTTCAATTTGATTAAAAAATTTTTTATAAAATTTTCTTCCAACATGCTCAAACATTCCAACACTTACAATTCTATCAAATTTTTCATTTAGCTCTCTATAATCCATCAACTTAAATTTTACTTGATTTTGTAAATTCATTTCTTTTGCTTTTTGATTGCAATAATCAAATTGATTTTTTGACAACGTTATGCCAGTAACTTCACACTTTGCACTTTTCGCAATATCAATCGCAAGTGAACCCCAACCGCATCCTATGTCTAAAATTTTTTGGTTTTGTTTAATATTAAGTTTCTTTATTATATGTTGTATTTTATTATTTTGAGCTTCCTCTAAACTATCATTTTCATTTTTAAAGTATGCACAAGAGTATTGTCTTTTAGGATCTAAAAATAAATCATATAAATCATCTTTAATGTCATAATGGTGGGATACATTCATTTTTGATTTTTTTATAAAATTAAAGTTTGTTAAGTATCTATATGATCCTCTAAGTCTATTAAAAAGATAACTAAAAAAATTTAGGTCTCCTCTCCCAAAATTCTTTAACGCTAAATCTAAAAAATCTGTTAGTGATCCATTTTCAATAATTATTTCACCATTGGTGTATGCTTCACCAAAATATAAATCTGGAGAAAATAATAGTTTGTAATGAAGTTTTTTATTAAGAATTTTTAACCTAATAGGGTTTTTGTTAGGTTTTCCAATTATATAATCTTTGGAATTTGCATCAGTTAATATGAACCCATCTTTCTTAAAAACCTTATTTAAAAATCTTGCAAGATGCATATCAAGCTGCCATTGATGATTTAATACTAAAATCTAAATCTTTTAAAATATTCATTAAATTATTTTTTTCTTTTAAATTCAGTAATCTAAGAGGAGGTAATAAATTTTCATAAATTTTGTTTTCTTGAGAGTAAAAAGTATGTAATCCAGAAATTAAATTATAGTTATCAAAAGCACTTCTTACATCACATAATTTTTTATTACTTAATTGTTCATTATTTGAAAAAAAATCATCATAAACTTTTCTGGATAAATTTGCAGTAACGTTACATGTAGCAGTAATAATTCCTGAGCAACCAATTTCTAAGCCTTTTAATAGTTTCAATTCGGAACCAGGTAAAATAGAAAAATCCTTTATTTTTAAATTCTCAAATAAATTATAAGAACTATCTTTAACACCTATAATTTGATCAGGAAACATTTTTACAAGTTTTTCGACACATTCAATGCTAAATTTATAACCACACAGTTTTTCAAAATTATAAAGAACAATCTCACATTCTGGTAAAGCTTCTATAATTTTTGAATAAAATTTTATTACTTCCTCATCACCATATTTGTAATAAGCAGGAGGCATTATCAAAAATTTATTAAAACCTAAAGAGAGAGAAATTTTCATTAAATTGATAGTTTCACCTAATGAATTCATTCCTGTGCCAATTAAGAAATTTTTTTTATATCTGCTCAATGAAAGTTTGTTCAATAAACTTATTTTTTCTGCAACAGATATTAGTTGGGCTTGCCCAGTACTCCCGAAAATTGCAACACCATGACAACCTTGGTCAATAATTTTCTCTGAATGTAAAATTGTTTTTTCAATATTTAGACTTAAATCATCGTTTAAGATTGACATTCCAGCAGCATATATTCCTTTAATTTTTGACATAAAATTTATTTAAATAAGTATAATAGAAAAATTATTTATATGAAAACAGGAATTTTCTTAAGCTACAAAGGTTTAGGTGCCAATTTATTACACCTAAGTTACTGTCATGAGATAGCAAAAAAATTTGGACCAATAACTCTAATTACTTTAAACTCAAAGCTTAAGGAAGTCTTAATTGATGATCCAAATTTTAATGAAATAATTTATTTAGATGATTTTCACAAAAAATTTTTTGATATATTTAAATTATCTTCTTTCTTTAGAAATTTAAATCTTAGTAATCTTTTCATCTTTTACCCTAGTTTAAGATTTTTTTTATCTGCAAAAATTGCTGGTATTAAAAAAATTTATAAATATCCATTTTTTAGTAAAAGAAATTTACATCTTGTTAAAACAGCAAAAAAGTTTACTGAAGAATGTTTAAACATGAATGATTGCCCCACTGAAACTAAAATCTATATTAATTCAAAAAAGATTAATAATTTTAAAAAAAGAGAAAAAAAAATTATACTTGGAATAGGATCATCTGGTCCCACAACAAAATGGGGATATGAAAATTATATTAAACTCATAAAAAGATTGAATGAAAACAACAAATATTATTTTTATCTATTATGTGGACCCGGTGAGAATGACGATGCAGAAAAAATAATCAAAAACTTGGGAGAAGATTGTTGTGAGTCTCTTAGTAACAAAAATATATCAGAAGTGAGAGATTACATTTTTTTTAGTGATATATATATTGGTAATGACTCTTTTGGACATCATATATCTTGTCAAATGGGAAAACCTAGTTTTATAATTTTGTTAGATACACCACGAGCTTATTCAGATTATAGTATCAACCAACATCGGATATTACCACCAAATGTGAGTATAGACGAAGTGACTCACGACTCCAAGTTTGATCCAAGTTCTATTACAGAAGAAATGATTTTTGAAAAAGTTAAAAAATTTATTTAATTTCATTCAGCAACACATCTCTAGCTTCATTAACAATTGATGAAAGTCTTGATGTTTCAGGTGATACGTCTGGATGAATTTTTTTTTGAATCTTTAAATATGCTTTATTAATATCTTCTTTTGTTAATTTTTTTTTTTCATCTAAATTCAAAATTTTATATGACTCTGAAACAGACAAGTTAGAGTAATTATTTTGTGTTTTATTAAATGAAAATCTTCCACTTCTCTTAAGTGTTTGAATTAGTCTGAAAAGGGATATAATTTGAAAAATTGATAAACCTTTTAATTTTAACAAAGCTAAACTTGCCAAGGTAAGGGGTAATGTTAACAAAAATCTGCCACCTACAGCAAATAAAATTGCTAAAAAAATTAATCCTATAATTATTAAGAATCTAAGACCTTTTGATATCTTTTTTGATGAAATATTACTTATAAATTTCAGTAGAAAATAAAAAATAGTCAATATAACTACTGTATAAATTATTATATTCATATATTTCTTCTGTTTTATGAAAGTACCACAACTTAGAAAAAAACCAGAAATAAAATCTTGTCACAACACAACTTGGGAAGATAATTACAGCTGGATTCATCAAAAGAATATTCTAGAGGTTTTGAAAGATAAAAATAAATTGGATCCTGAGGTAAAAGAGTACTTAATCCAAGAGAATAAATATACTGAGTTCCATTTAAAAGATACCAAAAATTTACAAAAAAAATTATTTGATGAAATAAAAGGTAGAATTAAACTTGATGATGAATCTCTTCCCTACAGAGATCATACTTATGATTATTGGACCAAAACTACTACTGAAGGAAATTACTCTATCAAACTTCGAAAAAAAATTAATACTAATGAAATTGAGGAGATTTGGAATGGAGATAAAGAAAAAGAAAAACTTAATGTGGATTATTTTGGAGTTGGAGATTTAGAGGTAAGTCATAACGATAAATTTCTTGCTTACTCTTTAGACATTAAAGGTTCTGAATATTATACAATTTACATTAGAGATATTATTTCTAATAAAATAATCACAAAAAAAATAGCTGATACAGCTGGCTCTATTACCTTTAGTTTAGATGATAAATATATTTTTTACTCTAAGTTGGATGAAAATCATCGAGCTAGGAAAATATATAGACATGAAATTGGTAATTATGAAGATCAAGATGAATTAATTTTTGAGGAAAAAAGTGATGCTTTTACTGTTAGCATTTACATAAGTTCAGATGAAAAGTATTACTTTATTTCATCTTCAGATCACAATACATCAGAACAATATTATTTTAGTGTAAATGAGAAAAAACCAGATCCTAAACTCATAATTAAAAGAGAAAAAGGTATCCTTTATTCAGTCAGCTCTTGGGAAAATAAATTTTATAATCATACAAACAAAGATGCTGAGGATTTTAAAATAGATATTTCGGATAGCTTAGAAAAACAAAATTGGAGACCTTTTGTTACCGCAAAAGACGAAGTACTTATAGGTGGGTGCGTTTTTTTAAAGAATTGGATAATAAGATCAGAAACATCAGATGCATTGGATAAACTATTTGTAAAAAATATTTCATCTGGTTTGGAGGAAGAATTAATTTTTTCTGATGAAAAAGTATGTGTGCCTAATATTTCATTAAAACAAAAAGATAGAGATACAGACAATATTTACGTAGGATATTCGTCTCCAAAATCACCTTCCAAGGTTTATTCCTATAATCTCCTTGAGAAATCAAAAAAATTAATAAAAGAACAAGAAATTCCTTCAGGTCATAATCCTAATGATTATGTTGTAGAAAGAATTGAATTCAAGTCTCACGATGGAAGAATGGTTCCTTTAACAATAACAAGACACAAAAAAACAAAAGTTGATGGATCAGCAAACTTACTTTTATATGGCTACGGATCTTATGGTAATTCTATGAGTCCAAATTTTTCATCAACAAGACTCAGTCTCATTAATAGAGATATTATCTGGGCAACCGCACATATTAGAGGTGGCATGGAAAAAGGAATGAAATGGTGGAAAGAAGGTAAACTTACAAATAAAAAAAATACATTCAAAGATTATGTATATGCAGCAAAATATTTAATTGAAAATAAATATTCATCTAAAGGTAAAATAATTGGTATGGGTGGTTCAGCTGGTGGCTTATTAATGGGAGCGGTTGTTAATCAAGCACCAGAATTATTTTTAGGAATTGTGATGGCAGTTCCATTTGTTGACTCTTTAACAACAAACCTTGATCATTCTTTACCATTAACAGTCGGTGAATTTGATGAATTTGGAAACGCTAAAGATAATAAAGAACATTTTGAATATATATTCTCTTATGCCCCATATAATAATATTAAAAAAATGGATTACCCAAACATCTTAATTACGACAAGCTTAAGTGATAATAGGGTTTTATTTGATGAGCCTGCAAAATTTACCGCAAAGCTAAGAGATTTTAAAACAGACAATAACTTGTTGCTTTTGAAAACTGAAATGGATGCAGGTCATGGTGGTAAATCAGGTCGCGATGGCGCTATAGAAGAAATAGCCCTCGATTATGCATTTATATTAAAAATTTCAAATAAGATTTAATTTTTTTTGATCTTGAAAAATTAAAAAAAATTCCCAAATAATAATTGTAGGTCGCCTAATGGGGCTTACAAAATAACTTGCTTAAAAAAGGAGGATATTATGACAAGTAAGGATCTATCTATATTTAACTCACTAAGACCATTTTCTATTGGATTTGACGATATGTTCGACCAATTTGAAAATATGTTAGGCAATGGTGGAATGACAATGCAGTCAAACTACCCACCTTATAACATTAGAAAAACTGGTAAAGACAACTATGCTATTGAGGTTGCCTTAGCTGGTTTTAATAAGAAAGATGTTGAGGTTGAGTTTGAAGATAATTTACTAACTGTAAGAACAAAACAATTTAGTAAATCAGATGATAAAAATGCAGATGGAGAAATAATTCACAAAGGTATTTCTCAAAGACAATTTGCAAGATCTTTTACCATTGCTGACGATGTTAAAGTAAATGGTGCTGAACTTAAAGATGGTCTTTTAACAGTCTCTTGTGAAAGAATTGTTCCAGAGCATAAAAAGAAAAAGCTTATTGAGATTAAATAAGTAAAAACCTTGCTTGCGGAGATTTATTCTCCGCAGGTAATCTAAAAACAACCATTAGATACAAATCCTACAACAACAGAACTACTGTCTATTTCAAATCTCCTTTCACACGGAATTCCATATTTTTTAGTATTGTATACAAATATTAAATTTCCTTTGTCATTTTTAAAATCCTCGTCAGGCTTTCCCAATTCCATTTGTAGATCACTTGAAAATTTACCTATAAATTTACTTAGTTTTTGATTTTCTTTTTCAACAATTGCATCTGTTTTTTGTTTAATAGTTTTACAACCTGTTATTAAGACCATTAATAAAAAGCCAATGAAGACAAATTTAAACTTTTTCATAAATTAATATTAACAGTCATATTATGGCATAAATATAAACTTCTGAGTTGAAATATGTGAATAAAGCCTAGTTTTAAAAGGTAATTGTAAAAAGAATCAAATAATTATTCTTCAAGGAGGAAAAATGCTTGATAATTATTTTAATTATAAAAAACACAAAACAGATTTTAAAACAGAAGTAATAGCCGGAACAACTACATTTCTAACAATGGCTTATATAATGTTTTTAAATCCATTTATATTATCAGGGGAATTCGCCGGTCCTGATAAGGGTTTCTTTGATTTCGGCGCAGTGTATACAGCAACAATTTTAGCTACAGCACTAGCTTGTTTCATAATGGCTTTTTATGGAAAAACTTGGCCAATTGGACTTGCGCCAGGTATGGGTATTAATGCATTTGTAGCTTTTGGAGTTTGTGCAGGTATGGGATACACACCACAAGAAGCTTTGGGTGCTGTCTTAGTTGCAGGTGTATTGTTTTTGATTATATCTCTGACTCCAATAAGAGCTTGGTTAATCAATTCAATTCCAAAAAGTTTAAAACTTGGGATTGGAGCTGGAATAGGATTATTTTTAGCAATAATTGGTCTTCAAATAATGGAAGTAGTTGTTGATAATCCTGTGACGTTGGTACAATTAGGAAACTTAGGTGATCCATTAGTATTGTTAGGATGCGCTACGTTTATAGCCATAATTGTTCTAGAAAAAATGAATGTTAAAGGAAACATTATTATTGGTATTTTAGTATTTAGTATTATTGCTTGGGTTACAGGTCTTGCAAAATTTAATGGTATTGCAAGTTCTCCACCACCTATGACATATCTATTTGAATTTGATTTGTCTGCTGCAATGACTGCTGGAATGTCTACAGTCATATTTACCTTGCTATTTATTGATTTCTTTGACACTGCAGGAACTTTAACTTCAGTGGCAAATGTTGCTGGTAAAGTAGGAAAAGATGGAAAAGTGACAGATATCAACAAAGCAATGTTATCAGACAGCGTAGGTACAGTTGCAGGTGCAATGATGGGAACTACGACTGTTACAAGTTATGTTGAGTCTGGTGCTGGTGTAAAAGCTGGTGGTAAAACTGGAATGACTTCATTAGTAATTGGTTTGTTATTTTTGGCATGTATATTTTTTGCTCCTCTAGCAACTAGTTTGCCAAAACAGATTGATGGTGCAGCCTTACTTTTTGTGTCTGTTCTTTTCATTAGAAATATTACAGATATAGAATGGAATGACATTTCAGAATCAGCCCCTGCTATTCTCGCTATGATTGCCATGCCTTTAACTTACAGTATAAGTAATGGTATCGCTTTAGCGTTTGTGTCCTATGCTTTAATTAAAATATTCACTGGTAAATTTTCAAATACTTCACCAGCAATATGGGTTATAGCAATACTAAGTGTTCTAAGTTTCGCTGTTGCTTAAATTAAAGATTTGATGGGGCCAGTATAATCTGGCCCTATTTATTTTTTTTTATTATTTCCTCAATAGACAATTCTTCATAATGTTCTGTAGGCTGGACAATCCAGGGATCTGAATCTAATCTCACTGGACAAAAATCTGGTTCAAATGAAGATGATTTTTTTTTCCATAAACAAGCAGTTTTTACCTCTTTAATAAAATTTTTTGTAGGACCATAATTTTTTAACCACTCAATACTTTTATTGAGTGTTAATCCTGTATCTGACAAATCATCAATTAAAAGTACTTTATTAAAATCTTCATTATTTGCCAAAGAGCTTATTTCTCTGGCAAACATTAATTGACCTTGTTGATCTTCCATTCCTTTTCCTGAATAACTTTGGATAACTATATAAGCTATTGGTAATTTTAAAATTCGAGACAAAATATCAATTATGGGAGCGGCACCCCTCATAATACCAACTAGAACTGTTGGATTATAATTTTTATGAATTTGTATTGCTAGTTTTTCTACAATTTTAGTGTATTCATCGAAATTGATGATTAATTTCTCTGCCATGAAGTTTATTATCATAATTAAATTTATTTAAAAAGGAGAAATGATGAAGGGATATTGGGTGTGTATTTATGAAACAATTGATAATCCAGAAAAACTAAAGGAGTATGCTTTCAAAGCTAAGCCTGCTGTAGAAAAATTTTCTGGAAAATTTATAGTTAGAGGTGGAAAAAATAGAACTAATGATGGGATTAAGTCTCCAAGAACAGTTGTAGTTGAGTTTCCTGATTACAAGACGGCTGAAGACTGTTACGATTCTGAGGAATATCAAGAGGCACATAATATTCTTAATGGCCATGTTACTAGACATCATCAGTTAGTAGAAGGTAATTAATACTGTATTGGTTCAGGATCTATACTTCGCCAAAGATACCATGTCGCTACAGAGCAATATGGTGTAAATCTTTTACTCAGTAAAATTACAAATTTATCTGGAGGTAAGTATTTTTTTTTATAGTTTTTTGAAATTGCTCTTAAGAGACCAATATCTTGGATAGGCCAAATATTGGGTCTATTATATGTGAATAGGAGAATCATTTCAGCTGACCACTTTCCAATCTGTCTTAATTTAGATAAATAATTTATTGCATCTTCATCACTCATTTTACTAATTAACTTTGGATTAAAAGACTTATTTAGTATTTGTTCAGCCAAACTCTTTATACCTAGAACTTTTTGACGACTGAGACCGCACTTTTTTAAATTTGAGAAAGTTATTTTTGAAACATTTTTTGCATTTATTTTATTATTGCATTTTTTTTTGAATCTTAAAAAAACAGAATTAGCAGCAGCTACACTTATTTGTTGTCCTATTATACTTTTGCATAATGAAAAAAATATATCTCTTCTAGATGTTAAAATAGTTTCTGATGGACTTTGATAGTTTTTGATTAGTGTTGCCATTATTTTATCTTTTTTAGATAAATACTTTTTTGCCTTATTCCAGTATTTTGGAACTTTAGTCATTTATTGTCTCAGAAGTAATAATTTTTTTTTTATAAATTTCTCTTCTAAAAATTATCAAAGTTGAAATTATTACTAAAAAAGCCCCTACAAGAGTTTTTATTGTAGGGATTTCATCCCAAATAAAATAACCAAAAATTATTGCAAAAACTAATGCTAAATATTTTAGAGGAGTAACAAGTGAGACTTCTGAATATTTATAAGATTGACTTAACCATAAATTTGCTACCCCACCAAAAATACCAATTAATGATAACAATATTAGATCGTCAAAGTTCGGCATCACCCATCCTTGTGGAATGGTAAAGAAACTTAACAAAGTTATAGAAAGAGAGAAATAAAAAGAAATTAACCACACGGGTTCTGTTGTGGACAATTGTCTTATTGTTATCGCGACATAAGAAAGACCTAAACAAAATATAATTGGAAAAATATAATAAATATTTAATTCACTAATTCCGGGCTCTGTTATTATTAAGATACCAATAAATCCCACCAAAACAGCTAGCCATCTAAAAATTCCTACTTTTTCACTTAAAAGAAAAATTGAAAAAATAGTTGTAAATATTGGCGCTGCAAAAGAAATACTAACAACTGTTGCCAAAGGTAACTCTCTAAGAGCTATAAATATTGCTACAAGGGCTATTAATCCAGATGTACACCTCAGCATATGTAAACCAGGTCTTTTTGTTAGGTAAAAATTATGCAGTCTATCTTTTGGGATTACAAAAAAATAAAAAATAATACCAAAAAAACCTCTAAAGAATAAAACTTGGCCAATTGGATAGTCAACTGACCATTTAACAATTACATCCATTAATGAAAACGCACAAATGGACATAAACATGTACAAAAATCCTAATTGATTTTTACTCAGCATATGAATAATTTGTAAATTAATTTAACTTATAATCAATGGAAATAGCAGTTTTAGCACTTGGATGTTTTTGGGGGCCCGAAATTAAATTTAGTAAAATTGATGGTATTATTAAAACAGAAGTTGGTTATTGTGGAGGTAATAGCTCTACCACAACTTATAAAGAAGTGTGTACGGGTGATACAAATCATGCTGAGGTCGTTAAACTTGATTTTGATGAAAAAATCATAACATATGAAAAAATTTTAAAAACTTTCTTTCAAATTCATGATCCAACTACCCTTAATTCGCAAGGACCAGACTTTGGAACTCAATATAGAAGTGAAATATTTTATCTTAATGATAACCAAAAAAAAATAGCTGAAAAAGTTTTGAACGACACCAATGAAAGATTATCAGGTAAGGTTGTCACTAAAATCTCATTATTGAAAAATTATTGTCCTGCCGAGGAATATCATCAAAAATATTTAGAGAAACGATAAAATGTCATTAGTAGAAACTGATTGGTTAGAAAAAAATATTGATTCTGTAAAAGTTATAGATTGTTCATGGCATATGCCACAAACCAAAAGAAACGGATTAGCAGAATATAAAGACCAACACATACCAAATTCTATTTTTTTTGATTTGGATGCTAATTCTAATAAAGAAACCGATTTACCACACATGCTTGTTAGCCAAATTAATTGGGGACAAATTGTATCAAAAATGGGAATCAATAATAAAGATGAAATAGTAATCTATGACAATTCAGATGTAATAAGCTCATGTAGATGTTGGTTTAATTTCATTTATTTTGGTCATGATCCTAAGCTAGTTCATGTTTTAAATGGTGGACTTAGAAAATGGATAAAAGAAAATAGAGAAGTCACGAGTGATGTTACAAATATTGTAACATCTAATTACAAAAGTTTTGAAAAAAAAGAACTTACTAAAAATAAAGAGCAAATTGATCTTAATATTGATGAACAATATTTCAAGGTGATAGATGCTAGAAGCAAAGAGAGATTTGAAGGTAAGGTTGCAGAACCTAGAAAAGGTTTAAAGAGTGGTAAAATAAAAAATTCTTTTTGTATACCTTTTAATCTTTGTTTAAGTGAGAACAAAACCTTTAAAAGTAAAAAAGACCTTAAGCTAATTTTTGAAAATTGTTTAAAAAACATAAATGAAAAAAATATAGTTTTTTCTTGTGGTTCTGGAGTTACTGCGTGTGTTTTGGCACTAGCATATTCTTTAATAAATGATAAATATCATCCTTGTATTTATGATGGCTCATGGGCTGAGTACGGCATAATTTAAATTAAATATGAAAAGATCTACAAAAACTATTTCTATAATATTGGTGTTTTTTCTAATAATAGCAATCGTGATTATTGGGAGAACAATGGTTGGAAATCATTTTAAAAAAAAATTTAGTAAAAGACCACCTCCAGGGATAATTGTAACAGAGGTGGTTAAAAAAGAATTTTCAGAAAAAATAGAAACTTTTGGAACAGCAATTTCGAAAAAATCAAAAACATTTAAGATAAAAAAAGATGATCTTTTAGAAGACTTAAAACTAAAAAATTTTGTTAAAAAAGGAGATATCATAATAAAATTAAAAAGTGGAAATATAATAGCCCCGTTCAGTGGAGTGTTGGGATACACGGGTCTGACAGAAGATATCCTTGTATCAAACAATATAGTCATTATTACGCTTGATGATAACTCTGTTATTTATTCTGATATCAAGATTCCTGAAAATTATTCAGCATCTATAAAAAGGGGGCTCCCAGTAGAAGTTAAATTAACTAGCTATAAAGATGAAATATTTACAGGTGAAGTAGACTTTGTTTCAAGTAGAATTAATGCTGATACTAGAAGTTTATTATCTAGAATAAAAGTAAAGAATGAAGATTTAAAGTTAATTTCTGGATCATTGTTAGAAGTTGGAGTTAAATTTGATTTGAGAAATTCTTTAAGTGTTCCAGATACAAGTGTTATGATTGAAGGAGACAAATCTTATGTTTATAAAATTAATAAAGAGAATATTGCTAATAAAACTGAAATAAAAACAGGTATAAGAACTGACAAAAGTATAGAAATAATCTCGGGCTTAACTGAAGGCGATATTATTGTAGCTGAAGGATTAAAAAAAGTTAGACCAAGTGGAAAAATAAAACCTATTAACAAATAAATGTTTATTACTGAATTAAGTATAAAAAGACCGACAGTATCTTGGGTCATGTCTCTAATTTTAATTGTTTTTGGGTTATTTGTTTTTTGGAAATTACCAGTTAGAGAACTGCCAAATGGTATACAGCCACCTGTCGTACAAATTCAAGTGGATTACAAATCCGCTGCAGCCTCGATAGTAGACCAAGAAGTAACCCAGGTTGTTGAGGATGTTATTGGTGGTGCTGAGGGAATAAAAAATATTGATTCAAAATCTGAAAATGGAAGAAGCACAATAAATGTAGAATTTGATACAAGTATAGACTTAGACAATGCCGCTAATGACATTAGAGAAAGAGTTGCTAGAGTTGTTGATAACTTGCCATCCGAATCTGATCCTCCACAAATACTTAAAAGAGCAGCTGGCTTTACTACAACTATGTGGCTATCCCTATCCTCATCGACTTGGAGTGACCTTGAGTTAGGAGATTATGCAGAAAGATATTTGGTTGATCAATTTTCAAGTGTAAAAAATGTTGGAAGAATAAGGGTTGGTGGATTAAGAGAGTTGAGTATTAGAGTATGGATAGATCCTATTAGACTTGCAGCTAATGATTTAACAATTAAAGAAGTTGAAACTGCAATGCGTGGAGAAAATATAAGTCTTCCAGCTGGTACACTTGAAGCAGACAATATTGATTTAACACTTAATCTAGATAAATCATATACTGATATTAACTCAATCAAACAGCTACCAATCAAAAAAACTGGCAATAAAGCTATTTTATTATCTGATGTTGCAAATATAGAATTTGGTCCTGTTTCAGAAAAAACTCTCTTTAAAGCCCAAACTAAAGATCAAATTAATTTAAAAACTGTTGGAATTGGTATTTATGCTAGAAGTGGTGCCTCAACAGTTGAGCTTTCAAATGATATTAAGAAAAAAATTATTCAAGTTAAAAAATCTTTACCAGAAGAGTTGGATTTAAGAGTTTCTTTTAACAGAGCAAACTATGTAGAGGCTGCTATTGAAGAGGTGTATAAAACCTTATTAATTGCTTTTGTTTTAGTCGTTTTAATAATTTATCTATTTCTAGGAAATTTAAAGGCTGTAATAGTGCCTGCTATAGCACTCCCTGTGAGCCTTATAGCCTCTTTTTTAGGTTTATATATATTTGGATTATCAATAAATATTTTCGTTCTTTTAAGTTTTATTTTAGCTATAGGGATAATAACAGATGACTCTGTTATAATGACAGATGCAATATACAGAAAAATAGAAAATGGTGAAACTCCATTGGTTGCTGCTTATAAAGGTTCAAAACAAATTTCTTTTGCAATTGTAGCCACTACATTAATTCTGGTTGCAGTTTTTCTACCATTAATTTTTATTGAAGGAATTTCTGGAACTTTATTTAGAGAAACAGCGATTGCTTTGTCTTTCTCAATAGTTGTGTCATCTTTTGTAGCGTTAACATTATCTCCAATGCTTGCAAGTAAATTTTTAAATAAAAAAACATCAAAAAAACTTTTTATTCAAAAGTTTGAAAAGTTTTTCTTAAGCTTTGCAAACTTTTACAAAGAGACTTTAGATATAATTGTAAATAAGACAAAAGCTGTAAGTTTTTTTATAATCTTAATAGTAGTCGCATCGGTATTATTATTTAACTTTTCAAAAAAAGAATTGTTGCCCATGGAAGATCGTGGTGCCTATTTAATTATTGGATTCACAGATGAAGGAACTTCTTTCGAATATACCCAGGAACAAGCTCAGAAAGTAGAAGCCAGACTTCTTCCACTTCTTCAAGCTGAGGATAGTCCATATTCAAGATTTATAATGAGGGTTCCTGGATTCGGAAGTTCAGCTAATTCATATAATAGTTTTATAATAATTGCTTTATTAGATGACTGGAAAAATCGAAAAAAGGGACAAGAAGTTGTTTTGAGAGAAGCCATTGGAAAAATAGTAACTTTACCCCAAGCAGTAGCATTTCCTATTTCTCCTCAATCAATAAGAGTATCTAATTACAATAAACCAGTGCAAATGGTCGTTTATGGAAGTACCTATGAAAAACTTGAGAAAATACAAAAAAAAGTTATTAGGGAACTAAGATCTAATAAAAACCTTTCAAGAATAGAGTCTGATTACAACAGAAATAAACCAGAAGTAAAATTAATAATTAACAAAAATAAAGCTAAAGATTTAGGTGTTTCTACAAAATCAATTGGTGAAACACTTGAGACTCTTTATGGTGGTAAAAAAATAACAACTTTTAATAAATTAGGTAAAGAATATCCTATAATTGTTCAACAATATTTATCTGATAGAAGAAACAAGGAAGGTGTTTCAAAAATATTTGTTCGCTCAGAGACAACAGGAAAACTAATTTCTTTAGCAAATCTAGTTAGTTTTCAAGAAGAAGGTTCAGCAAAAGAACTTGCAAGATATAATAGACAAAGAGCAGTAACGATATCTGCCAATATAAATGAGGGTTATACTTTAACTGAAGCTATAAAATTCTTTGAGGATACAATGGCGGATTTGGCTCCAGAAAATCAAATTACTTGGAAAGGAAAGTCAGAAGAAATCAAAGAAACAAGTAATGAATTATTTATAATTTTTGCTTTAGCGCTACTTACTGCTTATTTGGTAATGGCAGCAACATTTAATTCATTTATTCATCCTTTTATAATTGTATTAACAGTACCATTAGCTATATTTGGTGGTCTAATATTTATTTTATTCCTCAATAGTTCTGTAAATATTTTTTCTCAAATTGCATTGATTATATTGATAGGTATCTCGACCAAAAATAGTATTTTGATTGTAGATTATGCTAATCAAATAAGGACTACAGGAAAAAATATAGAATCTGCTGTTAAAGAGGCCTGCGCTGTAAGGTTTAGACCTATTATAATGACTTCGTTAAGCACAATGATAGCAATGATGCCTCTAGTTATAGGAAACATTGGTCCCGGTGCAGGAGAAGGATCCAGATTAGCTGTAGGTTCAACGATTTTAGGAGGAATGATTATTTCAACTTTCTTTACTTTGTATGTTACACCATCAATGTATTTAGCATTAGCTAAAAATACCAAAAGAATCGATGCAGTTGATTTAGAGCTTAAAAAAGAATTGTTTAAAAAATAATATATTTATTCTTATTAAGTGAATTTTTACATTTAGATAGTTGTTTTTTATAAATATAAGATTGTTTCTCTACTTTTTTAGCTAGATTAATTACTTTTTTATTTTTCTTGTAATATTTAAAATTTCCCCAACCCTCGTGGTAAGCAATATATTGTCTAAATGCATCTTTTTTAGAAATTTTTAAAATAGACTCAGTCTTATCGGTATACCAACCAATAAAGTCTACACTATCTTTAAATCTTACTCTAGTAGCTAATTTATTTCCTGTTTCTTTTTTATATTGCTCCCAAGTTCCTTTTACTGCTTGAGAATAGCCAAAAGAGCTTGAGGGTCGTTTAAAAGGAATAACCTTAAAAATTTTTTGTCGTGGTGGTTTGGCTAGCCAATCAAAATCTGATTCCATTTTTATTATAGCCAATTGTATGTATATAGGTGTTCCCCATTTTTGTTCTGTTTTTTTTGCATATTTATACCAAAAATATCTTTCATCAAAAATTGAACAACTATTTAAAGAATTTTTTGGGATCGATGAACATGCTGATAATAAAAAAAATGTTAAAACTATTATTTTATTAAAATTTTTTAATTTCATTTTTTGAATTTTAAAAAATTGTATATTTGATAAAAAAAATAAATTATCAATACCCCTAAAATATTTCCAAATAAGTCTGATAATTCAAATCCTCGGTTAGGAATTATTATATGTAGCAATTCTAAAACCACAGAGATTGAGAATAAATATATAAATAAAAGGCTTAATTTATGATCTTCATAAGAAAAATAACCCAAAAAAGATAAGACCATAAAAGCATAAACGTGGTTAGATGAAACAATAAAATCTGAGGTAATTTGAGGTTGTAAGTTTAAATTACCATAAATAAACCAGCCTAAAATACTTCCTGGGAATACATAAAGTGTGATTAATATAATATTAGCAACATAAAAAATTATTTTAAGATATGAAAAAAGATATTTAAACATATATTAATAATTTATTTATAGTAAATAATTATTAAAGTAATGAATTATTTAATATTAGTTCGACATGGCCAAAGTAAATGGAATCTTGAAAGAAGATTTACTGGATGGGTTGACGTAGATTTAACAGAAAATGGTAAAATAGAAGCAGAAAAAGCTGGATCTTTAATAAAAAAAAAGAATATCTCAATTGATCTTTATTATTCATCACTCCAATTACGGGCTAATAATACTTTAAAAATAATTCAAGAAGTACTAAATGATAAAAAAGATTTTATCAAAGCATGGCAAATTAATGAGAGGCACTATGGTGCCTTAACAGGATTAAATAAAATTGAAATGAGCCAAAAAATTGGGGTAGATAAAGTATATCAATTTAGAAGGTCTTGGGAAATGAAACCAGATCCCTTAAGTGAAAAGAGTCCTTATCATCCATCAAAAATGGAAATATATAAAAATGTACCAAAAGAAAATATACCAGATACTGAGTCTTTAAAAGATACATATGAGAGAGTAATTAAATTTTATGATGAAGAAATTAAAAACCATTTAAAAAATAAAAATGTTTTAGTTTCAGCTCATGGAAACTCTATAAGAGCCTTATGTAAATATTTATTTAAACTTGATAGTGACCAAATATCAAAATTAGAGATACCAACTGGAAACCCTCTGGTAATAGGACTAAATGAAAAATATGAAATTAAAAGCTGCGAGTATCTTGATAAAGATAGATCTAAAAATTTAATTGTTTTTTAAAAGTTTATTATAAATTTCTAAATCTGTAAGATGAATGAATTCTTCATTGCTATTTTCTCCATATAAATCTTTTTGATTTAATTTTTTGTTCCAAATTTCTGAAATTGAAAAAAATTTTTTAGGAAAACCATTAAACAATTTTTTATTAATAATCTGACACCCTGTATATATATAACTTTTATTTTCTTTATATAGGGTATTTTCATTCATTCCAAAATCACCATTAAGTCTAAGGTCATAACTTTTTTCCTTATTTACTATTAGTAAACAATTTTCCATTTCCCGTTTAAAATACATTTCACACATTTGATTAACTATTTGAGAATAATTAGAATTCCAGTAAGTATCTGGATTAAAAACTAAAAAATTATCCTCGTCAGAATAATTAATTAAGTTTAAAATACCCCCACCAGTTCCTAAGATTTCTTTACCATCACTTATAACTTCAATATTGTTTTTTGATGGATGACTTGAAACAAAATCAAAAATTTTTTTTTCTAAATGAAAAGTATTTATCTTAATTTTCTTTATACCCAAGTTTTCTATAAATCTAATTGTATGGTCTAACATTGATGATTTTCTGAATTTTAATAATGGTTTAGGAGTTTGAAGTGTTAATGGGTTTAATCTTTTGCCGTATCCTGCACATAAAATTAATGCTGTTTTAATTTTCATCTAATCTTTCCTCTAAAATTTTGCATTAATAATTTTTTTAAATCTTTAAATATTTTGTTTTCGTGAATTCTCAAATTAATTAAAGTCCAAGTATAAGGTATTAATTTTAAATAATTTTTTTTTTTATCCCTTATTGCAAGACGAGTAAATATACCAATGATCTTTAAATTTCTTAGAATTGATAATATTTCAAAATCATTCTTAAATTTTTGAATATCTAATTTTTTTTGATTTTTTACGTAAAAATTAAATATTTTTTTTTTTAGTGATTTTGAGGTTTTTAACCTCACATCATCTATAAGCGAAGCCAAATCGTATGCCCTATTTC